>NZ_JBKORF010000072.1:0-76731 GCF_047314685.1 Shewanella sp. BJSY2023SW001 | reverse complement strand
TCGTCGCAATAATTTATGACAAGCTTTGGTATCGTAAGCCCCGTCAGCGGAGACTTGTCTAAGCTTGCGTCTTAGGGGAGCCAGTAACGCTGGAAGTACTTCATTATCTGCTACAGTTTCAAGGCTTGTTTGCGCACCGATAATTTCATGTGTAGCGGCATCGATAGCCAAATGAAGCTTGCGCCAAACTCGACGTTTTTCTTTGCCATGCTTACGCATTTTCCATTCACCTTCGCCATACACTTTGAGGCCTGTGGCATCGACGACAACATGCGCTACCGCACCTCTTGAGGGATTGCGGTACTTGACGTTCACCGTCTTGGCGCGTTTACTGATACAGCTGTAGTCTGGAGCAATTAACGGTATTTTCATCAGCTGAAATAGGGAGTTGATGAACCCTTCGGTCGCACGTAATGACAGCTTAAAAATCCCTTTGAGCATCAAGGCGGTTTCGATGGCGGTGTCGCTGAATTGAAAGCCACGGCCACGACCGCCGTGATGCTTTGTGCAATGCCAAGCGTTAACCGCTGCCTCGTCCAGCCAGAAGGTAACCGAACCACGGTTGACTAATGCCTGATTGTATTGCTTCCANTTGGTGATATTGCGTTCTGACTTACCCATGAAACTGACCGAAGACCTGTTATGCAAGATCAGATCATGGAAAGCGAAAAAGGTTCCGCTTATTTAGGCAACAACGCCCTTTGAAGCCAAGGATTATTTAATGACAGGTTGATGATACCGGATACATTATCCGCCACAACAACAGCAGCCATATTGAACCGCTTAAACATCCCATCAATGACGACATCATCAATCTGACCTTTCCCCTGTGTTCTACAGGTTCTACCGGGTGTCGTCTTTTTACAGCTCTAATGAAGCTGCCGGCTTTAATGACTCTGTCACCTTTGTTTTACAAAACAAAACCAGCCATGTTGTGACAACTCTTTTCGGCTTCTTCAAAAACTAGTTTTCCTATTAAATACAGCTTGTTACAGTTAGCATTCCAAAGTATCTCAATTGACTATTATTGCGTTATAATGCCCATAATTTTGTTCTTCGCTCAAACCAAGATTCTGAGCGAGCCGTGAACGTTTAAGAGATTCTTATGACAACCAATACCGCCGTAGAAAAAATCAGCCTTGAAGAGCTAAAAACATGGCTTTGGGGCAGCGCAAACATCATGCGTGGCACAGTAGATAGCTCAGACTTCAAAAACTATATCTTTGGCCTCCTGTTTTTAAAACGTCTTTCAGACGTATTTGACGAGCGTGTAGAAGCCGTGATGGAAGAGGAAGGTTGCAACGCTGAAGAAGCAATGGCACTCATTCAGGAAGATAACCCAGAGCAATTCGTTCCTGTGTATGCACGTTGGAACAAGCTGATCGAAAGAACGGAAAATATTGGTGAGTACATCGATGAAGCCTTTGCTGAAATCGAACACCAAAACCCATCACTAGAAAAAGTGCTTACCGCCATTCAGTTCGGTGATAAAGAGAAGCTCAGCAATGAGTTACTTACTCGCCTGCTCCGCCACTTTAACCAACACAAGCTGGGCAATAAAAACCTCTACAAAGCCGACCTACTTGGTGATGCATACGAGTATTTGATTGGTAAATTTGCTGATGATGCTGGCAAGAAAGGTGGCGAGTTCTACACCCCCCACGAAGTGGTAGAACTTATTGTTAAGCTGATTGACCCACAACCAGGTCATGAAATTTACGATTTGACCTGTGGATGTGGCGGCATGTTGGTTGAGTCCGCTCGTCACATCAAAGAGAACTACGAGAATGGCACCATCATGGGTAAACCTAACTGTAAACTTTACGGTCAGGAGAAGAACCTAGGAACATGGGCAATTGCCAAACTCAACATGTTCCTGCACAACCTAGATGGTGACATTAAGCGCGGCGATACTCTCGTAAACCCATTACATAAAGATGGCGAAGGCCTTCAAACGTTCGACCGTGTGATTGCCAACCCTCCATTTTCAATCAAAAACTGGTGGGAACCGTTGGAATTGAATGGCGGCAAGATAGTTGGCGATAACGGCAAAGAAAGAAATGTTAAATACAGCACTGACCTTAAAGATCCTTATGGTCGATTTGGCCTTGGCGTTGCACCGAGGACTAAAGCAGATCTAGCCTTTGTTCAGCACATGGTTGCCTCAACGAAAGATGACGGTCGCATCGGCGTTGTCGTTCCTCACGGCGTACTGTTCCGTGAAGGTGATGAGGGTAAAATTCGTAAAGGTATGCTTATCGGCAACGATGAATTTAAAGGCGACTTGATCGAAGGTGTAGTTGGTTTACCGCCAGCACTTTTCTTCAACACAGGCATTGCGGCGGCGGTTTTAATCATTAATAAAGACAAACCAGCCGCACTGAAGAACAAGGTTATTTTCGTTGATGCATCTGCCGAGTTTGGTGAAGGTAAGGCGATGAACTATCTTCGTGAAAGTGATATCAAACGTATCACAACCGAGTACAGCAAAGCGAAACAAGCTTTAGTTGATGCAGGAGAGCAAACGGAAGATAGACTTTCCAATCTACTGGACTCAGTTTCAGTGGAAAAATACCTAAGAGTAGTTGAACTTGAAGAGATTGAGGCAAACGATTTTACTTTGAATATCAGTCGCTATATCGACACGTCAGAGGTTGAGGAAATTATAGATGTAGAAAAATGCCTTAATCATCTAAGAAATATCGAAAAGCAGCTCCTTGATACTGAAATTCAAATCTCAAAATACTTATCTATTTTAGGATTGGAGAAGTAAATCGATGCTCAAAAAGTCTCCTTATACACTAAAAAAAATTGGTCCATTGATTGATCTACTAAGCGGGTTTGCATTTAAGAGCGATGAGTTTTCTGACGTCGCAACAACAGAACAGCACATACGCTTGCTTCGTGGTATCAATATTACAGAAAATGCTATAAGAAATAACGATACTATCGACAAATTTTGGTTTAACTCATCTACTGACCTTGATAAATACTACCTTAAGGAAGGCGACTTAGTCATTTCAATGGATGGTTCAAAAGTGGGCCGAAATTATGCTCTTGTATCACCTAAAGATCTCCCTAGTTTACTCGTCCAACGAGTCGCTAGAATTCGTGCAAAAGAAGGCTTACATCTACCGTTTTTACATCAACTAATAGGATCCAAGATTTTTACTGACTATGTTGATAGCGTAAAAACAAGCAGTGGAATCCCACACATCAGCGCAAAACAGATAAAAGAATTTTCAATACCTTTGCCAAATATTGCGATTCAACAAAAAATCGCAGAAGTTCTTTCAACAGTTGATAAGAAAATCAACCTTATCGACCAGAAAATTGCAGAAACCGAAAAGCTAAAAACAGGCTTAATGCAAAAGCTGTTTTCAGAAGGTGTCGGTGTTCAGGACGAGAATGGGGAGTGGCAACCTCATACTGAGTTTCAGGATTCTCCATTTGGGACGATTCCTGCCATTTGGAATCTCAACAAACTCAGCACTTATTGCTCTATAGTTGCGGGGGTATCGCCTTCGAAATTAAACCTGAATGAGAGTGAGGGATACCCATTCTTCAAAGTAGAAGAGTTCAACTATTCGAAGAAGCTACTAACAAAGTCCAGAAACTACGTAAGTAATCAAGCATCTTGCCATACAGGAGAGTTTCTACTTTTACCGAAACGAGGAGCAGCAATCTTCCTAAATAAGCTAAGATTGGCTAAAGGAACTTTCCAGATTGATACAAACGTTATGGGAATCAGCTTCGATAAAGAAGTCGCGAATCTAGACTTTATGCTTTATCGCCTACTTTTTGAAAGACTTGAATCTATAGCTGACGTATCCACAATTCCGCAAATAAACAATAAACACATAAATCCGTATATTATCCCTTTGCCTCCTTTGGGTGAGCAACAGAAAATTGCTCAAATAATCTCTACTGTTTTTGAGAAAATAGACCTATTGGAACAGCAAAAAGCCGAAACGCAGCAATTAAAAAAAGGCTTAATGCAGAAGTTACTTACGGGCGAATGGCGAGTTTCTGTTGAGGAAACTGAAGCAGCTTAGCGATTGCTTCATGATGCCTTCAAGCGAAGGCATCCAAAAAGCAAAAAACGTAATTTAAATGAACAATAAAAATGAATAACAATAAATTAAAGGAATAAGGTATGTCAGGTCAGGCTGAATCATCGAACCCAGAACTCGTCGGGGTAGAACGCCCAGCGATTGAATGGTTAAAAACTCTTGGTTATCAGCATATTAAAGGTCGAGATGTAGGGCAAACACACAAGACCGAGCCTGTTATTCTGGAATCGGTGCTAACTGACAGACTACACACCCTTAACCCTTGGCTGGCCGAGGTTCCAAGCGGTGCAAGCAAAGCAATTAAACAGCTCAGAGACATATGGTTTGAGCATAACAGCGACTTAATGCTGGCTAACCATGCGTTCTGGAAGCATGTTCTGTTTCAATCGAATCTGCAACAAAAAGACAAAAATGGTCAACCTCGTAGTATCCGCTTCATCAATCAAACGGGTGCCGAGGGTAACTTATTCCATGTGGTTGATCAGTACGTCGGCAAAAATGCCAACGATGAGCTTTTTAAGCCAGATTTATTGTTATTCATTAATGGCTTACCCCTTGGCTTGATTGAGTGTAAAAACAGCTCAATTAAGCTCAGCAAAGGCATTGCACAAATTGATGGCTACCAAGGCACTTTCACTCAACACTTTGCCTTTAATATGGTTTGTGCCGCCATTAATCGCAGCCAAGCCAAGTATGGCGCGATCTATGCGCCAGAACAGTTCTATCTGACTTACAAATTTGATCCGAAAAAGTCTGACGAGAACATTGTTCTTACCGAGTTAGAGAACCAATTAGGAAAGAAACCTACAGAACAAGACAAGCTACTGTGGGCATTATTCGAGCCTTCCCGCTTCGTGCGCTTAGTCTGTTTCTACCCTATGTATGAAATCGAGAAAGGTGTCATGATCAAGAAGCTGCCACGTTACCAACAGTGGCGTGCAGTAGAGAAGACGCTACTTCGTCTACAGGGTAAAGACCCGCAGCTATTAGGCCAAGAACTTGGCGGCGTGGTTTGGCATACGCAAGGGAGTGGTAAATCACTGACGATGGCACTACTTGCCCGTTTAATGCGAGCCGAAATTTCTGGTTTCAATAACCCAAGTATCTTGATTCTTACCGACCGTACTGACCTTGACCGCCAGATCCACAATACCTTTACCAATGTCGGTCTTGAATCGATTAAAGCAGATTCCGTCGCTGGGCTAGAAGCCATGCTCAGCAATGACTACGGCACGATTTTCACTTCGACCGTTCAAAAGTTTCAAGAAAGCGATGGTAAGCAAATACAGGCCGCAAAAGAGTCTGAAGATGAGGATTCCATTGCAGACTCTAAAAGTCGCGTCAGACGCGTTTTGAGGAAAGATGATTCGGGGCAAGAACAGTGCTGGATTTTAAAGGAGAACAATGTTCTTCACGGTCAAACCGATGCTAATGGCAACCCTAAAAAAGCCAAATGGGAACTCGTGAGCGAAGAGAAAGTTGATTTTCGTGTTCTGAGTACCAAGCCAAACTTTTTCGTGATGGTTGATGAAGCTCACCGCAGCCAGTATGGATTCCTTGCTGCATTCATGCGTGCATCTTTACCTAATGCGAAGTTCATAGCTTTTACTGGCACCCCGCTTTTTAAAGACGATAAAGAAACCTTGGGTACATTCGGCGGTAAGGAGTACATCGATACTTACCGCCTCGACGAGGCGGTTGCAGATGGCGCGACACTGCCTATTAAATATCTTGAAGGTATGGCGCAATGGGGTAGTGACGGAAAGCTAAAACAAGCTTTTGAGGATGAATTTGGTAATGAGCCTTTAGCCCGTAAGAAAAAGCTAAAGCAAGAATTACTCAAAAAACGTCGTGGTGCTATCGGTCGTATTGAGGAGAATGCTCGCCATCTTGTCGAGCACTTTCTATCAAGCGTGAAGCCTCGCGGCTTTAAAGCCATGCTGGTATGTGACGGGCGAGATATGGCTGTTCGCTATAAAGACGTACTAAACCAAATCATGCAGGAGCGTCAAAACAAAGGTCTGCCGACCTTTGAAAGCCGAGTGGTTATCTCTCTCGGTAGTATGACAGATAAGCGCACAGGTATTAGTGAACAACAAGCTCACTATGCATCAGGCTCAACATCAAAACTTGAAACTATCGAAGAGCGTATCAAACGGGAACTCAAACAAGGTCAAACACCGATAGCCGTACCGTCTGAAAAGATCCCAAGCTTGGTGAATGATGAATTTAAGCTACCTTATGGTGATGAATCCGCTAATACCAAAGAAGAAATCAAGTTTAACAACATTGGGTTAATCATCGTTTCTGACATGCTGTTAACTGGCTGGGATGCGCCTATTGTTAGCACTTTATATTTGGATAAACCGCTAAAAGAACATACTTTGCTTCAGGCCATTGCTCGTGTAAACCGAACTCGAAAAGGCAAGAAGGCAGGCTACATTGTCGATTATTTCGGTGTGGTTGAGTACCTAGATGAAGCACTGAAAGTTTACGGGGGTGACGTACACCCCGATCAAGTATGGACGGACATCGAAGCCGAGCTACCGCGCCTTCAATCTGCTTTGACAAAAGTGTTGGATATTCTTCCGAAAAAGCACAACCCAGTGAAACAACCTGAACCTTACAAAGAGGATGCCGATCTTTACCTAGACCCAGATACTCGCCTAGATATTGTTGAAGACTTCCTGGTTGCTCTCGCTGGATTCAATAGCCGTTTAGATATTGTGTTACCCGACGAACGCGCATCTAAATATCAGCCTTACTTCAAAGTACTGAATGAGATAAAACTCCAACTGCGCAACAAAATGCCTGAGAGTGCAGATACGGTTCGCATCACCGCATCTGAATCTGAGCTGCTTAAAAATATGCTCGACGAGCATATAGAAGCAAGTGAAGTTAAGAGCTTGCTTGGTCGTGAAGTTTCAATTCTGGATGCTGCGGATATGGATCTACTCCGCAAACAAAAAAGTGCTGGGAGTGCAGCGTTGGTCATGAAGAACAAACTCAAGCACACCATTAAGACAGGTAAAGGCAAAGATCCTGCCTTCTTTGGCGACTTGGAAGAAGAGCTAGAGAAACTTATTCAAGATGAACGTGAAGGACGTATTGAACAAGCGCTATTCCTGGAACAGCTAGAGCTTTTTGCTCAACGTGTTCGTGATAAAGATGCCAAGCCATCTGAAATGGGTTTGGGAACAGCAACAGAGCGAGCCGTGTTCAACTACCTGGAAAAGCAGGTAGAGGAAGCAGAAGCTTTGGCATGGACTAAAGGCATCTTTAGCCACCCTGATATCACTGAAGTCATGTTGTCACCGATATGGAAAAAACAGACTGATATTCACAATGAAATCAAGAAAACTATCAGGACTATTTTACGTGGTCTTGGAGGCTGGGATATGACAGTAGCACGTCAGCACTCTGCTGAAATTTTCAGTATTATGCTGAACAACTGATCCTTTGCTTCATTAATGACGAAAGAAACAGATGCCAATTTTTCAATACGGTACAACTGAAATCGAGTGGGAATTTAAACTCGACTCAAAACTCAGTCACCACTACGTTACTGTAGAGCGAGGCAAGACTGTTCTTCTTAAAGGTCCAAGTGCCTCTGAGGATGAGCAACGTGAGCTGATTCGTTATAGAGCAAGGTGGATTAAAGAGCGCTTAGCGGAAGTCAATCAACCGTTAAAAGAAGAAATAGTCACGGGTAGCCGAGCGCCCTACCGTGGTCGCTCTTTCTATTGTGAAGTGAGCCCTGCGCCAGAGTTATCGACGGTAGAAGTGAAGTTTAACCAAAGCCGTTTTAAAATTCTTTCTCCCGAAGGCCACTTCGTCAGCCGTGAGCGATTCAAACCAGCGTTGGAGCGTTTCTACAAACAGAAAGCCTTAGAGAAAGTTGCTTCTCGCTTACGCTATTGGCAACAGGAAACGGGCATGCAAGCCACAACTTTCCACATAAAAAAGTTTGATGCACGTTGGGCTAACTGTACCGAGAACAATGTTCTGGAGTTCCACCCTCGTTGCATGGAGTTTTCCAATAAGGTAATGGATTACATAATCCTTCATGAGCTATGCCATACCGTAGAAAAAAGCCATAGCAAAAACTTTTGGAAACTAGTCGCCAAGTATTGTCCTGACTGGAAAGAGTTGCATGAAGAGGTAGAGCGTTCTGGGATGGGTATATAGAACAAGATTTCTGGTATTTTTGCACACAAAAGCTACTTGAGAAAAGTTGCATCAATACCGATAAACACAATCTTGGAAGAGCCTTAAACTTGGCTTGTGAAGATGACGGCAGAATCGGTCAACGTTCCAGCATTTTATGCTGCCCACATACAATGTATTAAAAAAGCGAACCCAGAGATTCGCTTATTATCTTAGCCTCAAGCAGCAATAATGGCGCCACTGCCGAAGAGAAGACAATGAAGCCGATCATTTTCGCCGCGCAGTTTACTTAAGTAAATGAGCAGCGAAAATGATTGGATGAAGCCGTATTATCGAGGCCAAGTAGCCATGTTATTCGTACTCAGACATGGGCACACAGGCACAGAACAAATTCCTATCCCCATACACATCATCAATACGATTCACGGTCGGCCAGAACTTGTTGGCCTTGACTGTGGCATTCGGGAATACCGCCAGTTCGCGATCGTATGGACGGCTGTCGAAGGCGGGATCCATGATGTCGGCTAGCGTGTGTGGTGCATTGTGCAGCGGGTTATTGTCCGCAGGCCACTCACCGGCTTCGACCCGGGCGATTTCACCGCGGATGGCCACCATGGCTTCGATAAATCTGTCCAGTTCGGCCTTGGACTCAGACTCGGTCGGCTCGATCATCAGGGTTCCGGCAACCGGGAAGCTCATGGTCGGAGCGTGGAAGCCGTAGTCGTTGAGACGCTTGGCCACATCCATTTCGGTGACGCCGGAGGCTTCCTTCAGCGGGCGCAGATCGATAATGCACTCGTGAGCTACACGGTCATTACGGCCGCGGTACAGCACTGGATAGTGCTCTGACAGCTTCTTCATCACATAGTTGGCGTTGAGCATGGCGTTCTGGGTTGATTCACGCAGGCCCTTGGCGCCCAGCAGCTTGATGTACATCCAGCTGATTGGCAGTATGCTGGCGCTGCCGTATGGCGCGGCAGAAACGGCACCGTTGTTGTCGCTTTCGCGGCCCGGCTTAACCAGAGTATGACCGGCAACGAAAGGAGCCAAATGCGCTTTTACGCCGATAGGGCCCATGCCTGGACCACCGCCGCCATGAGGGATGGCGAAGGTCTTGTGCAGGTTGAGGTGGGAAACGTCCGCGCCGATAAAGCCGGGAGTGGTCACACCCACCTGGGCATTCATGTTGGCACCGTCCAGATACACCTGGCCGCCGTGTTGATGGATCACCTCACAGATCTCCGAGACGGTTTCTTCATACACGCCGTGGGTGGAAGGATAAGTGATCATGATGCAGGACAGGTTGCCCGCCACTTCGGCCGCCTTGGCGCGCAGATCTTCCATGTCCACGTTACCGCGCTTGTCACAGGCCACAACCACTATCTTCATACCGGCCATCTGCGCCGAAGCCGGGTTGGTACCGTGAGCCGACTGAGGGATCAGACAGACATTGCGGTGCCCCTCGCCGCGGGATTCATGGTACTTCTTGATGGCCAATAGACCGGCGTATTCGCCGGATGCACCCGAGTTGGGCTGCAGGCACATGGCGTCATAGCCGGTGATTTCCACCAGATAGTCAGACAGCTCATTGAGCAGCTTTTCATAGCCCTTGGCTTGATCCAACGGGCAGAATGGATGCAGGTTGGCAAATTCCGGCCAGCTGATAGGCAGCATCTCGGCGGTGGCGTTCAGCTTCATGGTGCATGAACCCAGAGAGATCATCGAGTGGTTCAGCGCCAGGTCTTTGTTTTCAAGACGCTTGATGTAGCGCAGCATCTCGGTTTCGCTGTGGAAGCTGTTGAAGGTTGGATGCGTCAGGATAGCCTCATCACGCAGCAGCGCCGCAGGGATGGACTCACTGCCCTTGGCAAGGATTTCAGCGTCCAGTGCCGCCACATCCAGGCCATGACCGGCGCCCAGGATGATATCGAACAGGGCAGCCAGATCATCAGCTGTCGTGGTTTCATCCAGGCTGACACCCAGAGTGCCTTCGGCATCAATACGCAGGTTGCTCTCGGCGGCAATGGCGCGGGCCAGCACGGCGTCTTTGTCGGCCACTTTGAAGGTCAGAGTGTCGAACCAGCTAGCGTTGACCAACTCAACGCCCTTGGCCTTGAGGCCGGCGGCGAGAATGTCGGTCAGACGGTGAATACGCTCGGCTATGGTCTTCAGCCCTTGTGGACCATGGTATACGGCGTAGAAAGAGGCCATGTTGGCCAGCAGGATCTGCGCGGTACAGATATTGGAGTTGGCCTTTTCGCGGCGGATATGCTGCTCACGGGTTTGCATCGCCATCCGCAGCGCTGTGTTGCCGCGGCTGTCTTTGGAAACGCCTATGATACGGCCAGGCATGGAACGCTTGTGCTCATCTCGGGTCACGAAGAAGGCGGCGTGCGGGCCACCATATCCCATAGGCACGCCGAAGCGCTGCGCGCTGCCAAAGACCACATCGGCGCCCAGACTACCCGGAGACTTGAGCAATACCAGCGACATGATATCGGCGGCAACAGCCACAACCGCTTTCTGCTCGCGCAGCTTGGCGAAGAGTTCACGCTGATCGTTCAGCTCGCCTGTCTTGCCGCTGTACTGAAACAGGGCACCAAAGAGTTCATGATTGAGCGCTTCCTCGGCGGGGCCTACGACGACTTCAAAACCAAAGCATTCGGCGCGGGTCTTGACCACATCCAGCGTCTGCGGGAATACGTCATCGGCAACGAAAAAGATATTGGCTTTCTTGGCCTTGGACACCCGCTTGGCCAGCGCCATGGCTTCGGCGGCGGCAGTGGCTTCGTCCAGCAGAGAAGCGGAGGCCAGATCCAGGCCGGAGAGGTCCATAGACATCTGCTGGAAATTCAGTACCGCTTCCAGACGGCCCTGGGCAATTTCCGGCTGGTATGGGGTATAAGCCGTGTACCAACCTGGGTTTTCCAGCACATTACGCAAAATGACGTTAGGCACTTCAGTGCCGTAGTAGCCCATGCCTATGTAGCTCTTGAATACCTTGTTCTGCTTGGCCAGGCCCTTGATATAGGCCAGACCTTCAGCTTCGCCACAGGCTTCGCCCACGGCCAGATCCCGGTTCAGACGAATCGACTCCGGTACTATCTGCGCCGTCAGATCTTCCAGTGACTCGGCGCCTACATAATTCAGCATCTCTTGCTGCTGCAGGGCGTCGGAGCCGATATGACGACGGATAAAGAGTTCGTGCTGCTCTAACTGAGTGAGGGTTTGCTTGGTCATGATTAACCTTGTTCCATGTTCGCCGGTATCCTGCCGTAGGGAGGCGGTGTACCAGTCTCTTTATTGGTAAAACAAACGAAGCCCCGGAGGGCTTCGTTTTTCAGCAACGCTTATTCTTCGTCGATGACAGCCTGATATCCTTCGGCATCCAGCAGGTTGTCCAGCTCAGACAGATCAGAAGGCATGACGCGGAAGAACCAGCCATCACCGAATGCATCGCTGTTGACCAGCTCAGGGCTGTCTTCCAGCGCTTCGTTGATGGCAATCACTTCACCGGACAGAGGGGCATAGATATCTGAAGCGGCCTTAACAGACTCGGCCACAGCGCAATCCTCTGAGGCGCTGACAGTGTCGCCTACTTCCGGCAATTCAACGAAAACCATATCACCCAGCAGCTCCTGTGCATGTTCAGTGATACCGACTGTGTAGCTACCGTCTTCTTCCTTACGGATCCATTCGTGAGAAGAAGCGTACTTCAGTTCGCTTGGAATATTGCTCATTATTCTTGTTCCTTTCCCGTGTTTTAGAATGCTTGTTTACCGTTACGCACAAAGCCTGGCGCCACTACTTTAACAGCGACGCGCTTCTTGCGCATTTCGACTTCGGCCGTATCCCCTATGGAGTTCGGTACCCGGGCCATCGCAATAGAATAGCCCAATGTCGGTGAGAATGTACCACTGGTGATCACGCCTTCCTGCTCTTGGCTGTTGGCGTCAGTGAAGAATACCGGCATGCCGTGGCGCAGCACGCCTTTTTGCTCCATCACCAAACCGATAAACTTGTCGGCTCCGGCCGCTTTGATGGCGGTCAGGGCTTCACGACCGATAAAATCACGGTCGCTCGGTTCCCAGGCTATGGTCCAGCCCATGTTGGCAGCCAATGGGTTAACGGTTTCGTCCATGTCCTGACCATAGAGGTTCATCCCGGCTTCCAGGCGCAGCGTATCGCGTGCGCCCAGGCCACATGGCTTAACACCGGCCTCAAGCAGCGCTTGCCACAAGGCTTCGGCTTCTTCTGCCGGCACGGTAATTTCGTAACCTTCTTCACCTGTATAGCCTGTGGTGGCCACAAACAGGTTGCCCGCCTGCACACCGAAGAAAGGCTTCATACCTTCAACGGCCGCGTTTTGCTCGGCAGTGAACACAGTAGCGGTTTTGGCCTTGGCGTTAGGGCCCTGCACGGCAATCATCGCCAGCTCAGGACGCTCGGTCACTGTGACATCATAGGGCTTGGACTGCTCGGCAATCCAGGCGAGATCTTTGTCGCGGGTGGCTGAGTTGACAACAACCCGGTAATGGGTGTCATCGAGATAATAAGTGATCAGATCGTCAATCACCCCGGCTTCATGGTTCAGCATGCCGCTGTACAGCGCCTTGCCGGAGACCTTGAGTTTGGCGATATCGTTGGCCAGCAGTTTACGCAGGAAGGCTTTGGCGTCGCTGCCGCTAACATCAACAACCGTCATATGGGAAACGTCGAACATACCGGCGTCCTGACGCACTGCGTGATGTTCTTCTATCTGCGAACCATAGTTGAGTGGCATCTCCCAACCATGAAAATCAACCATCTTGGCATTGGCTTCCAAGTGCTTGTTAAAGAGTACAGTTTTATTAGCCATTGTTATCCCTTCTAGTCGGGGCTTTACAGTGTCACCCAGGGGCAACACTGAGTTAAAATGCAGCGAAATTATACCCTGCGTCACAAATTTGTATATAAGTGATTTTTCTAATCCGAACTACAATAGATTAATTTTTCTCATGGTTTGCCTGTAATTTTTTTACAGCAAATCACAGCTTGAGTATAAAAAACGCCCAAAAGCGACTGTTTTTGGGCGTTTCCCTTCACATACGGCTAACCGAGGATGAAGATTATTCAGGACGGCACAGACGCGGCAGCTTGAATTTGTGTCCCATGGCCTGTTGCATGAACACAGTTTTCAGCCCAGCGACATTGTCCACCAAGTTGAGACCGAGATCGCGAATCGCCTTCTTCAGAGGATTACTGCCGGCAAACAGCCGCTTGAACCCCTCCATAGCGGCTATCATCTCCATCGCCTCTGCCTTGCGCCAGCGCTCAAGGGCGCGCAGCTCGCCATAGGCGCCGATATCCTTGCCTTCACCGTGCAATGCCGCCACGGTTTCCACTATGGCGCCGGCATCGAGGAAACCCAGGTTAACCCCCTGCCCCGCTAACGGATGTATGGTGTGCGCCGCATCGCCGGCCAGCAGCAAACGATGGCGGGCGAAATGGCGCGCGTAACGCATCCGCAGCGGAACACTCCGGCGTTCACTCTCCAGCTGACACAGGCCCAGGCGGCCATCGAAGGCGGCGGTCAGCGCCCGGGAGAAGGCCTCATCATCCAAAGCCAGTAAGGCTTCGGCCTTTTGCGGCGGCACCGACCAGACGATGGAACAGAGGTCGCTCTCATAAAGCGGCAGAAACGCCAGCGGGCCATCGGCACTGAACACCTGACGGGCACAGTCACCATGGGGCAATTGAGTGCGAATACTGGCGACTATGGCGTGATGGCCGTAATCCCAAAAAGTCAGTGGGATCTGGCACTGTTGACGAACCCAGGAGTTGGCGCCATCGGCAGCCACCACCAGGGCGGCACTGAGGTTATCGCCGTTATCCAGCGTCAGCCAGGCTTCACGCTCACCAAAGGCGATACGCTCAAGCCGGGTATGTTCCAGCAGCGTCAGCTGTTCCAGCTCTGCGGCCCGCTGGGCCAGGGCGTAGTGAATGGCATCGTTTTCGATTATGGTGCCAAGGGAAGTCTCACACTGGCTCTGAGCATCAAACTGAATGCGCCCCATGCCGTCTTTTTCCCAGACATCCATCTTACTGTATGGCCCGAGGCGGGACTTATCCAGATAGGCCCAGGCCCCCAAGTGTTCGAGCAGCGCCTGGCTGGCCTTATTGATGGCACTGACCCTCAGGCGCGGCGCTCCCTCGACCGGCGCAGCACCGGCGGCATCTATCACCACCACCTTGAGCCCGGCCTGTTCCAGACCGCAGGCCGTTGCCAGTCCCACCATACCGCCGCCAACCACGGCCACATCATAGCTTTGGAAATTCATCGTCACTGACTCCTGGAAAACAAACAAGCAGCCGATTGCCTGTGCCACCCCATGGCTCTGTGGGCCACCGGGGTCTTGAGAGGTGGACACCAGGAGAGGATCCTGAGTCCCAAATTACGTCCGGCCACCAGCGGCCAGTAGTTGTTGGAAAAACCGCGCACCAGAAACTCGATATTGTTGATGGTCTGGCGTCTGTCCTGCTCACGGGCAGCATGATAGGCATGCAGCACCTGGGCTGCGCCTGGGTCAGCGCCTTCGGCCAATACCGGCTCCAGCGTTTCCAGCACAGTGACCAGATCCCTGAGCCCCAGATTAAAGCCCTGCCCGGCTATCGGGTGCAGAGTCTGGGCGGCATTGCCCAAATAAAGCGTGCGGTGATAGATGGGCCTTGGCATGTAAGAGAGGCTCAGTGGGTAACGGTGACGCTCACCCACGGCCACAAAACGCCCGGCTCGATAGCCGAAGGCCTGTTGCAGCTGCTGCAAAAACTCGGCCTGCGGCAAAGCCTGCACCCGCTCGGCCTCTTCATGGGGCAAGGCCCACACCAGGGAGAGCCGGGCCTGGCCGTCGCTGTCACCCATAGGCAGCAGTGCCAGCGGGCCGTGCTCGGTGAAGCGTTCCCAGGCCATGCCATTATGAGGCTTGTCGGTAGCAATATTGGCGATAACCGCGCTCTGGCCAAACTCAAACTGCTGCAACGCCTGTTGCTGCTGGGCACGCACCGAGGAGTTAACCCCATCTGCCGCCAACAATAAACGGCAGGAAAGCCGCTGACCGTTACTGAGGGTCAAACTATGGCCCGCAGCCGAAGTTTGCAGCTTCTCGAGACGCGCCGGGCAATAAAGCTGGATATCACTGTTGCCGATGGCGCTAAACAGCCTCTGGCCGACCCGCTCGAGTTCCACCACCTGGCCGAGGGAGTCCAGCGCAAACTGCTCGGCATTGAGCTCTGTCATGCCGAAATGGCCGCGATCCGAGACATGAATATCGGTTATCGCCGTGCCTAGGTCTGCCAGCAAAGGCCAGATGCCGAGGCGCTTGAGTTCAAACACTGAGCCATTGGCTATGGCGATGGAGCGGGCATCGAAACCAGGATGTTGCTTGGCGGGATCGAAGGCCTCGATAACGGCAATTTTCAGCGGACGGGAGAGTTTCCTGGCCAGGGAGGCCAGCCCCAATGCCAGGGTGGCACCGGCCATGGCACCACCGACAATGGCGATATCCAGCTCAGTGCACTCCTGACTCACAGCTTGGGCGTCAACTTGCGGGTTCATCTTTCCTCTACTCAGGCACGCTCAATGGGTGCCGTCACAGAAAATGACAGGGCGAACGGGCGCCCTGTCAATGCAGCGTATTATTGTCTGGTGTTTCGGCGTCGAGATCAGGCAACTCGGGGCCGAACTCTGAATAGCAGAGAATGGCGGCCATCCGAACAAACTCCAGCAGCTCGAGATATGCACTTTCAGATTCGTCATCGTCGGCAACATCGAACTCTACCTGGGCAATTTCTGCCAGATCTTTGATCACTTCACGGACATCTTCCGACGCCTGATTCAAACCCGGTTGAATAATGGCGATACCGGTGAGGAAGCTCTGGGTCCAGAGCGAGAGCGCCTCTACCCGCACAGTCAGAGGTTCTTCCTCTTCCGGCAGCAGCAGGGTGAAGCCAAAGTCGGGATCCTGCAGTCGATTGACTGTGTCACCAAAAAGTTCGGTTATCAGTTGTGTCAGTTCGTCGGGCAGTCGCTGGCCGTCGTTCATCAGCTCGAGCAAGGGCTGATACCAGGCCTGCTCCTGCTGTGACACGCCGCCACAAATCAGGCCCACCAAGGCGCCATGCACTTCAACCGGATGCTGACCTATGTCGGCGTTGTCGAGCGCACTGCGCAGGCTTTCGATACGTAATGAGGGTGGGGTTGCCATAAAGCTGTCCAAGTATTGAATTTACCCCCGTCATGCTAGCAGAGTTAGGGATGGCGACCAAGACTGGAATCTTACCCAAGCTGCGAGCCAGGTCGTGCATTTGGCAATGCATCCAGGCTTCGCCGTTTATCTCCTGCTCTCCTGCCGGGATTTTGTGCCAGGGAAGCTCATAGAAACAGCATCCGATGCAACAAAGCGGCGCTTGTCTTGCACTTTAACGCTGAGCTAGATATATTCCGCCACAGAGCCAAAGAAAAGGATCCCGTGCGGAAGATGAGTAACAGTGCCATAGATATCACCCTGTTGGGGCGCACCTACTCCATCGCCTGTCCCCCGGGTCAGGAACAGGCACTGCAAGCGGTGGCGCAGAAATTGGAGCTGCAACTGGGCAAGATAAAGGCCCGCACCAACGCCATCAGCCGCGAGGAAATGGCTTTGATGGCCGCACTCAACATAGGCTATGAGCTCTATGAAGAGCAGCGGAAGAATCAAGATTATATGAGCCAAATGGATGATAGGATCCGTTTGCTGCAATCCACTCTTGAGCACGCATTGGTTGAGCGAAGCGCAAGAGAGGATTAAACTGAAATAGCACGAACCCTCACAGGTTCGACCCAGAATTTGCTCCCTGGGGTGTGCGACAGCTGGTAATGTCCCTGTGCCGATATTTTTAATCTCAGGGTGAATGTTTTACTGACATTGTGCATGCTCGGCGCGAACCGAGAAGCCTTAGGAGGTAATCATTTACCCGCCTTGAACCTACGGTTCAAGGGCTACACCGGCATCGACATTCTGGGGAGCATCCTCTTTATGACCCACACAGACTCAAGCAGCCAAACCCGTGATGGGCGTTGCAAGACGCTCAGGCAGGCTATTCGCCATGCCCGCAGGGCCATCCCCGAAGCCGAGCAGCATGTTGCCGCCCTCAAGGGCTGTGAGCAGTTTCTAACCTTGCTCGATGAACTGAGCGCCCAGGGCAGAGCCATCAAGACAGTCGCCCTCTACTTTAGCTGTGACGGCGAGCTGGACACAGCTCCCCTTATCGAAGCGCTATGGCAACGGGGAATCACCACTTGTCTGCCGATCATTCATCCCTTTGCCCCGGGGCGTTTACTGTTTCTGCGTTATCAACTTTCCAGTCAACTGCACGCCAACCGTTTTGGTATCCCCGAGCCCAGGCTGGATATCCGCACTCTGGTGCCCTTGGCTGAACTGGATCTCATCCTCACGCCATTGGTGGCCTTCGACGCCCAGGGCAACCGTATGGGCATGGGCGGCGGCTTCTACGACAGAACACTGGCCGCGGCGCAGCAAGGCGACAGAACTGTGCCATTACTGGCAGTCGGCTTTGCCCATACCCTACAGCAGGTGGATTCCCTGCCCCTCGCCCCCTGGGATATCCCGCTGCCCTTTATCGTTACCCCGAACAAGCTGCATAGCTTCAACACTTTGACGGCTGAGTCTTGACCCGAAAAAATGGTATAACGTCAGCCTGAGAAGTCGCGGAGTAAGCAAGTATGGCACGTCAGTATCGCAGCCTTGATAAACCAGACAGTGCCCAGCGGGCCAAGGTTAAGCAGCAGATGCAGCGGGAAACCTATCAAAATATGCGCCGGCAACAGTCACAACCCAAGGCGCTGCTCGGCGCCTTGCTGGGTGCCATTCTTGCTGTGTGGCTGTTTCTATTTATGGCCAGCAGCAACAGCACTCTGGTTTGGCTGTATATGCTGCCGGCGGTGGCTGTGGGCCTGGGGGCCAGATGGCTGGGGAAGTGTTTCGAGTGGCAGCTTTTGCTGCCGGTTCCACTGATTACGCTACTGCTTTATAGCCTGGCACTCTGGTTGTTACTGCGCTTTCATGCCTCGGATCTCCTGATAGTGCCGCTTTGCTGTGGTATCAGCCTTTACTGCGCCCGCCGTTCACTGACTTCCATGGAGCAAAGCGCCCTGTGGCAGGCCAAGCTGGAGCAACACTGAGACCTGGCTCCTGGTGGTTATTGCTGTTACTGAATATCTTGGCAAATCCTCCTATGGCGTTGGCTTGAATCTCAGGGCAGGTTAATAACGTCCGCCCTGCTGGCACTCTGTCCAAACGACTTCTATGCTGAAAGCCATATATGCAGCTCATTATCATGCCGCCGAGTCGGCCTTGTCGTTTTTGGAATTCCACTCAAAGGAGAGAACAAGCGATGAAAAAGTCCATCCTGATCCCGGGTTGTTTATCACTGGTGTTTGCCGCATCACAACTGGCCGCCGAAGAGGTCAGCATCTCATTACTGTCGGCAGGTGGCCCAAGCCCCATAGGCAGCATCAGTCTCAGTGATTCTGCCTACGGCCTGGTGTTAACCCCCAATCTTAAGCAACTCACACCCGGCGTTCACGGCTTCCATGTGCATCAAAATGGCAGTTGTGACACCAGCAGCAAAGACGGCAAGACGGTATTGGGCGGTGCGGCCGGAGGTCACTTCGACCCTGATGGCAGCGGCAAGCATGGTTATCCCTGGACAGATGACAATCACAAGGGTGATCTGCCACCGCTCTATGTCGATGCTGATGGCATGGCTTCCACACCTGTGCTGGCACCAAGGTTGAAACTGGCCGACGTCAAAGGTAAGGCACTGATGATCCACATGGGAGGCGATAACCATTCAGATCACCCGGCGCCACTGGGCGGCGGTGGCGCCCGCATGGCCTGTGGCGTGATTAACTGAGCCACACCTAACACAAAAACGCGGCTCTTGAGCCGCGTTTTTTATTACAATTCCGGAACCTATAGCTTGGCTTTTTTAGTGGCTTTCGCCCTTGCCTCTTAAACGCGCCACCATACTCATCAAGGCCACGGCGATAGCACCGGCCAAAATGCCGAACAGGGCGTTGAGCAAGGTAGGTGTCAGCGCTGCCAGCACAGGGCCGGCCACAGCCAGAGAGCCTACCCAGTTGGCAACATGGGTTATCTGCTCACTGACCCAATGCAGGCCATGAGTGAGAATACCGCCCCCCACCATAAACATGGCAGCGGTACCTACTATGGTGAGCAGCTTCATCAGCTTGGGCGCGGCGCTGACCAGCACAAGTCCCAGGCGTCTGAGGTTATGGGCCCAAAAACCTTCGCCTCTACGCCTTGAGAGATACAGCCCGGCGTCATCCAGCTTAACGATACCGGCCACCAAGCCATAGACCCCGATAGTCATGACCACGGCAATGATAGACAGAGTGGCCAACTGGGTCATAAAGGCTTTTTCCGCCACAATCCCTAAGGTGATGGCGATGATTTCCGCCGATAACACAAAGTCGGTACGTATCGCCCCTTTGACTTTCTGTGCCTCCCAGGCGCGAATATCCTCGACCTCTTTCATGGCAGCTTCGATGACGGCTTCATCGTCTGCTTCGGCAGAAGCCTTGCTATGGCTGGCCTTGTGCCAGAGTTTTTCAAAGCCTTCAAAACAGAGAAACAAACCACCGAACATCAATAGCGGTGTAACGGCCCAGGGTATAAAGGCGCTGATCAGCAGGGCTGCCGGCACCAGAATAAGCTTGTTGCGAAAAGAGCCCTTGGCAACGGCCCATACCACAGGCAGCTCCCGATCGGCGCTGATCCCTGTTACCTGCTGCGCATTAAGCGCCAGATCATCTCCCAACACCCCGGCGGTTTTCTTGGCGGCAACCTTACTCATTACCGCCACATCATCCAGGATGGTGGCAATATCATCCAACAGAGTCAGTAGACTCGCTCCAGCCATTTAAATCTCCTTAAACCAGGTCAATTTTGCGCTCTTAATAGGTTCGGTGTGCAACATATTCAAGTGGCACCAGTGCACTTTTTCAGCGCAGTACTGCCACATCAGCCTGGCCGTTCCCCCGCCGGCTATGGTAGCGCATGGGCGCATGCCACCACAGTAAAAAATGCTTAACCTATGTTGTTCTTCAAGAACTATTCTTCAGGACAAGATTGAGCGGCACTTTTCACTACAACTCGGAGTATACTAGGGCAAGTTCAAGTGAATTTGTCAGAATCAACAGGATGGCATTATGACCCAAGATGAAATGAAGAAAGCGGCCGGTTGGGCGGCGCTGGAATATGTCGAGAAAGACAGCATAGTTGGCGTAGGCACCGGCTCTACCGTCAACCACTTTATCGATGCTCTGGCTACGATAAAGGCCGATATTGAAGGCGCGGTTTCCAGCTCTGAAGCCTCCACCGCCAAACTCAAACAGTTGGGGATCCCTGTGTTTGATCTCAATTCAGTAGATAAGCTGTCTGTCTATGTCGATGGCGCCGATGAAATCAACGGCCACATGGACATGATCAAGGGTGGCGGCGCCGCGCTGACCCGGGAAAAGATAGTTGCAGCCGTGGCCGACAAGTTTATCTGTATCGTTGATAACACCAAGCAAGTCGATGTGCTGGGCAACTTCCCGCTGCCGGTAGAAGTGATCCCCATGGCCCGCTCCTACGTAGCCCGTGAGCTGGTTAAACTGGGTGGCGATCCTGTCTATCGTGAAGGTGTGGTAACAGATAACGGCAACGTCATTCTGGATGTCTATAACCTGAAGATACTGAATCCCAAAGAGCTGGAAGTGCAGATTAATGCCATAGTGGGCGTAGTGACCAATGGTCTGTTCGCCAACCGTGGCGCCGATGTGCTCCTGGTGGGCACCCCAGAAGGGGTTAAAACCATCAAGTAAGCCCTAAGCTTAAATGCCAAAAGCCGCCAGCAGGCGGCTTTTTTGTGAAAATATGAGCGAATTGCAGGGCAAGAGCAAAGCAAGAACAGTCGGCTCAGGAGTAAAAAATAGCCAACCAGACAGTAGTTTGCTCCTCGGCGGTCCAACTGACTCTGTGGCGCACATGAGCGGGGATATTGAGCCAGTCCCCCGGGTTCAGGCTCACTTCTGAACCATCTTCATACTGCAGCCGGGCGGCGCCTTGCAGCAACAATACCCATTCATGCTGCGCTTGATCGTACCATTGCCCTTCGGGCGTTACCTGACCGTGGGACAGAATGCGCTCAATTTTAAGATCCGGCGTGGCCAAGAGCGCGTCAAACTGCTCGGCATCAAGCTGCTTGGGTAAGTTGGCAAACAGATTGTTCATCTTGCTCTCCTGCGACATATGAGCCGTTACTCAGCCTATCTCTATCTTAAATAGACTCCCGGTGTGCACTTGGTTTTACTGCCTGTTTTACTGCTTGTTTTACAGGGGCTCCAGCTGCTCAACCAGCAACTGCAGGTTACTGTTGCCGCGAAACTCGTTCACATCCAGCTTATACAGCAGGCGCACATGATTGATGCTGGCATCGGGCCAGGTGTTGAGATCCACATTGAAGGCGATTGCATCGGCCATGATCCGGCCGCACTCAGTCTCCAGCACCAGTTTAAGATGTTTCTCTGCCACCAGTCTTTGCTGCAGAATTCTGAAATGGCCATCAAATAGCGGCTCGGGGAAGGCCTGGCCCCAGGGACCGGCATCTCTGAGCAGCTGCGCCGTATCCAAGGTAAAACATTCAAGCGGCAATTCACCGTCGGAGAACAGCTCGCCATTGAGATCTTCCAGGGTCAGCAGCTCACGGACACAGGTGTCAAAGGCCGCGGCAAACTGCTCGAAGGCATCCTTACGCAACGACAGCCCGGCGGCCATGGCATGACCACCGAACTTGAGGATCATCCCGGGATGACGGGCATTGATAAGCTCCAGCAGATCGCGCATATGCAGCCCCTTGATGGAACGAGCCGAGCCCTTGATTTCAGTGTCGCTGGCTTCGGCAAAGGCGATTACCGGGCGGTGGAACCTGTCTTTAATCCGGGAAGCCAGAATGCCTATCACCCCCTGATGCCAGTCCGGCTGATAAAGGGCGATGCCCCAGGGCTGTTCACTCTCTTTGAGCTGCAGCGCCTCCAGGCTCTTCATCGCTTCTTGCTGCATGCCGGTTTCCAGCTCGCGGCGCTCGGCGTTGAGGCCATCAAGCTCGGCCGCCATTCTTCTCGCCTTGAGCATGTCATCGCACAAGAGAGTTTCAACCCCGAGCGCCATTTCATCCAGCCTTCCGGCGGCATTGAGTCTGGGGCCAACCGCAAAGCCGAAATCGGCGGCCACCAAACGCGCCGGATTGCGGCGGGCCACCTCCAGCAAGGCGGTGATCCCCGGGCGACAGGCGCCGTTTCGCACCCGTTTGATACCCGCGTCCACCAGAATACGGTTGTTGGCATCGAGCGACACCACATCGGCCACAGTGCCCAAGGCCACCAAGTCCAGCAATACGCTCAAGTTGGGCTCGGCCAAGGCATGATTAACAAACCAGTGACGTTTTCTCAGCTCGGCCCGCAGTGCCAACATCAGATAGAAAGCCACCCCGACCCCGGCAATCGACTTGGAAGCGAAGCTGCAACCGGGTTGGTTGGGGTTAATAATGGCATCGGCCTCGGGTAATTCATTGCCCGGCAAATGGTGATCTGTGATGACAACCGTCATCCCCAGCGCCTTGGCGGCCCTGACGCCTTCGATGGAGGAAATACCGTTATCGACAGTGATCAGCAACTCGGCGCCCTTGCCGTGCGCCACCGCCACTATTTCAGGGCTGAGGCCATAACCATAATCGAAACGATTGGGGATCAGATAATCACAGTTTTCCATTCCCATCATTCTGAGCGCCAACAGACACACACTGGTGGAGGTGGCGCCATCGGCATCGAAATCACCCATGATCAGAATACGGCGGTTGGCGGCGATGGCATCGGCCACCAGCTCGGCCCCTTGCTGCAAGCCCAGCATGGTATCCGGCCTGAGCAGACGCTTGAGCACCAGTTCGCACTCGGGAGCCTGAACGCCGCGACTGGCGTAAATCTGTTTTAAAAGCGGGTGCAAATTAGCGGGTAAATGGCTGTCGTCCACCCTGGGACGACGGACGATTTTGTGGATCACTGTGGGTTATTCTTGAAAATGGCTTTGGCGGGCAAGATAACAAAAAGGCGAGTGGGTTGCTCGCCTTTTTGAATGGGATTTTTCGATTACTGCTGAGCACGCTCAAGATTATACAACAACTCTTTCGGTGGCTGATAACCCGGGATCAGGCTGCCATCTTCGAGGATAACCGCCGGAGTACCATTGATGCCGAAACTCATCCCCAGTTGATACTGCCCAGGAATATTGGCATCGCACTTGGCCATTTTGATACTCTTGCCGGCCTTGGCGTCATCCATGGCCTTGTGAGGGTCCTTGGCACACCAAACCGCTTCCATCTCCTCGGCATTGGGTGAAGGCACGCCCTGACGGGGATAGGCCAGATAGCGCACTGTTATCCCCAAATCGTTGTATTCCTGCATCTGGTTATGCAGCTTACGGCAATAACCACAGGTGATATCGGTAAAGACAGTCACCACATGCTTTTCGTTCTTGGCCTTGTAGACCAGCATCTTGTCTTCAAATGGCTTGAGCATCTCAAGTCTTGGGCCTGCAAGCGCCGCCTCGGTGAGGTTTTTCATCCCTTGATTCAGATCATAAACATTGCCATGCAGCAGCTTGGAACCATCTTTGCTGATATAGAGTACGCCACGGTTGGTGATTGCCTGATACAGGCCTGGGATAGGTGAATCTGCCATAGAGATCACTTCAATACCCAAGGTGTCACTGAGCTTTTGCTTCAGTTGATCACCCGGCTCGGAAGCCGCTGAGGCAGCACCGACAAAGGGGGTAACCGCCAGCGCCAGACACAGGGAAAATGCACGGGTTAACTTCATTGGAAATCCTATCTTATTTGGGCCTGATTGGGTTTTATCGTCTTTCATCAGACCGGGCCAGAGGCTGAAAAGTTACAGGCTGTTGTCAGTTAAAGCAACTAATACCATCTTATACAAGAGCTTGCTCCCATCAAACCCCTCTCGGCCATTAGCGTTAAAGCCAAGTAAGTGAATAGCTTGCTGATAGGGGGGAACCTGTTCAACCTCTTGGATGATGCTGTTGATGCAGCGACTGCAACCTGGCATTGGCCACATGGGTATAGATTTGGGTGGTAGACAGCGAGCTGTGCCCCAGCAGCAACTGCACTACCCGCAAGTCAGCGCCATGGTTAAGCAAATGGGTGGCAAAGGCATGCCTCAGGGTATGGGGCGACAACTCAGTACTGATACCAGCCCGCAACGCATAAAGCTTGATTCTGTGCCAAAAGGTCTGGCGGGTCATCATCTGGGCGCGCTTGGAGGGAAACACCACATCACTCTGTTTACCGCCGAGCAGCTCGGCGCGCGCCAACTTAAGGAAGGACTCTATTTCACTGACGGCCACCTCGCCCATGGGCACCAGACGCTCCTTGCCGCCTTTCCCCGTGATCCGTACCAGCCCCTGACGCAGACTCACCTGCTCCAGCGTCAACCCCACCAGCTCACTGACCCTGAGCCCGGTGGCGTATAACAGCTCCAGCATCGCCTTGTCTCTGGCTTCGACCGGATCTTCCCGTATGGGCTCAGCCAACAAGGCATCCACCTCGGCCTCGCTAAGACTGCCGGGCAGTTTGCGCTTGAGCTTGGTGGAGGCGATACGCGCCATAGGATCTTCCGTTATCAGTTGCCGACGCAGCAAAAAACCATAAAAGCGCCGCAAGCTGCTCTTCAACCTGGCGCTGCTGCTCTCGGCTCCCCCTTTATCGAATCGAAAACCGAGATAATCCTGCACCACTTCGCGCCCGGCAGTGCTGAGCGTCAGCCCTCTTCCCTGCAGGTACTGATCAAAATGGCGCAGGTCATTGCGATAGGCAGCCAGTGTGTTGTCGCTCAACCCCTTACTGGACCATAAATCATCGAGAAAACCTTCAATCAAGGGATCCAGGACATAAGCGGATGAAGAAGTCGCGGCCACAAACAATACTCCAATAAAAAACGGCGTCATCAAGGATAACGCCGTCTCGAAATAGACTCCAGCCACTCAGAGCTCTTGCAAAGGACTTAAGGTTAGTTGCTGCGAACTATGCCTTACATCAGCCCGGTAAGCCAATGCAGAGCATAGATGCAACTTGTGAGTGAATACCTTCCTCAGGTCGTTTGCGCTGCCTTAGGGCTGACAAACAGACAGATAATCATCACTGTCAGAGTTGGCGGTAGCCAGGCCATGCCCTCTTCGTAAAGCGGCAAGGTAGACATCACAGGGGCCAGGCTTTCCACCCCTGAAACAAATGCCAACAGCAAACCATTGGGTTCGGCAACTTCAGTCAACGGCTTGAGTGAAGCCACAGTCACCTTAAGCGCATCAAAAATCCCGAAGAACAAGGCCACCGACAGCGCCAGTCTGTGGGCAAATTTCGGATTGCGGAAATACGGTGTCAGGAAGGTCACCAACACCAAAGCAATAGCCACTGGGTAGATGGTCATCAGCACGGGGATACTGATAGCCAGCAGTTGGGTTAGACCTACGTTGGCTACCACGGCACAGATCACGCTGAACAGCACCACCAGAAAGCGATAAGTGGCACCCGGGATCAACTCCTGAAAAAAGTCAGAGCAGGCACTCACCAAGCCTACGGCCGTGGTCAAACAGGCAAGAGTCACCACTGTGGACAGCAGGATAATCCCCATATCACCGAACTCATGAGTCACATAATTGGTGAGGATCTGACCACCGCTCTCTGCGCCCTTGGCCATATCGCCGGCAGTTGCCCCAAGGAAAAACAGTGACACATACACAAATGCCAGCCCGGCAGCGGCCACCAAGGCGGCACGCACCAGATAGCGGGTCTGTAAGCCTGGCTCAGACACCCCTTTGTTACGCAAAATATCGATAATCAGCATACCGAACATCAAGGACGCCAGGGTGTCCATGGTGTTATAACCTTCGATAATGCCTTTGGTCAGCGGATGCTTGATATAGTCGCCGCTGGCGGCCGGTACCTCACTGCCGGGCAGCAAGATCACCGAGACCGCCAGTCCTACCAGCAGCAGAATCAGCACAGGAGTCAACACCTTGCCTATGCTATCCATCAGCTTGCCTGGAAACAGTGCCAGCAGCATAGTCACAATAAAAAATCCCAGGGTATAAAATAGTTGCGGCTTATTCAGTTCAAGTCCAAGGATATTGACTACCGATGCTGGGTCTTGAATGAAAGGCAGCGCACCAATCTCATAGGCCACCAGGCCGGTACGAGGCGCCGCGAAGGCTGGGCCAATAATGATATAAATTGCCACCGCCAGAGCTGTCGCGGCAAAGGCCGGCAACAGCTTCATCACTTTGCCCTGCGCCTTGGCGACAGCTATCAAGCCGGCCAGCGGTAACCCCACGGCGGTAATCAAAAAGCCAATCATGGCCAGTGGCATATTGTCGCCGGCCAGTTGTCCGGCAAAAGGAGGAAAAATCAGGTTGCCCGCCCCCAGGAAAAACGCAAAGGTCATGAATCCCAGGCCCAGGGTGTCACCAAGTGTCAATTGAGTCTTGTGCACTGTATGCCCCATCTTGTTATGTTTTTTTAATAAACTTAAGTGATTGCGACATTTTTAGCTATAGCTGAAATAACAGCCGCCGCGCTCGCCCTATTCGAGTGTAAAGCCTTTATTACAGGTATCCGTGGTAAATTCGGCCCATTCTTGGCGAGTTTATGAACAAATGGCAGGGGTTTTCGCTGCTTTGCTTATCCTAAAACTGTTTTACCTTGATCTAATTCGCAGAATGCTGCGAATTAAGGGGAAACACTAATACCAGACCCAACCAAAGTACGCAATAACACGCCCCAACAGCCGACCAAAAACACAACAGATGCAAATCTCAGGATGAAAAAAAGTTGTTCAAGGTCACACCCAGCCCCAAACGAGGCAACAGACATAGCATTTTGCAAACATTTACTGGCGGCCCAACTTCCCTGCTGGTACGACCTTTAACACTCGCCCGACATCACTAACCTAAAGTGAGCAGCATCCCCTGCCAAAGTATGAACTCCAGCGAAACAAAGCTATGGCAAAGCCTTGGCGAATGATGACTCTTTCGGGATAAAATCACCGCCAAGCATTTTGCTTGAGAGGTTGGGCAGTTAATGGCATTCAGTTTCAAGGCATTTCATATCGAAGATCACGGCTGCGGTATGCCGGTCAGCACCGATGGGGTGCTCTTGGGCGCCTGGGCGCCCTTAACCGGGGCCAAACGAGTATTGGATATAGGGGCCGGCAGCGGCTTGCTGAGTCTAATGGCGGCGCAGCGCAGTGAGGCCGAAATACTGGCGGTTGAGATCGACCACAGCGCAGCCCATGCCAGCAATGCCAACTTCAAGGCTTCACCCTGGTCGAGCAGACTCGCTCTGTTTCAAGGCTCAATTCAGGCCTATTGCGATGAACTTGCCTTGGCAGACTCAGCGCTGTTCGACCATATTCTCTGTAACCCGCCCTATTTCGAAACCGGCCCGCGCTCCAATGACCCCAAACGGGCCACAGCGAGACATACGGAACAGCTGAACTTTGACGAGCTGTGTCTGGCGATAAAGCAGTTGTTAAAACCACAGGGGCAGGCGAGTCTTATTCTGCCAATCCAGAGCCTAGAGAGATTTGAGCGCGCCGCAATTGAGCAAGGTTTGCGACTGGCCGCACGGGTCAGTGTCAGCAGCACGCCTCAAAAGCCCTGTAACCGACAGCTGTTACTGCTTGAGCATGTCAAGGACGGCGAAGCGGTTACCGCGCCGGAAGCCCACTCGGCTCTCTATATCAGAGAAACCGATGGCCGTTATTCAGAGGCCATGGTACGACTAACCCGGGATTTTTACCTGAAACTTTAAACCATTGCTTACAGTAAAGGACTTGGGCATTCGTTGCCAACCAAACCCGGGATCCAAGCCGTTAAGCCGCCACAGACCACAGATGGGATTTATTCACAGCTTCCCAAGCTCCAAGCTGTGCACGGCAACCCAGACAAGGTATACTCCCGCGCATTATTGTTTGAGATGCTTCCCATGCTATTTGAAGATTTTGATCTGGACCATAGGCTTTTAGATTCGCTGAAAGCCATGGGCCACAAGACCCCGACCAGTATTCAACAATTGGCTCTGCCTTTGGCGCTGGAGCAGCGGGATATTCTTGCCCACGCCCCGACCGGCACAGGTAAGACCGCCAGTTTCCTGCTGCCGGCACTGCAACACCTGATTGACTTTCCCCGCCGTCGTCCCGGCCAGGCCAGAGTACTGGTGTTGACCCCGACCCGCGAGCTGGCCAGTCAGGTACACAGATACGCCTGCCATCTGGCGACCGGACTTGGGCTGGACATAAGCATAATCACAGGCGGCGTTCCATACGCCCCCCAGGAAGAAGCTCTGGCCGGTAACCTGGATATTCTGGTGGCGACTCCGGGTCGCCTGCTCGAATACTTGGAGAAGCGTAAGTTTGAAGCCACCGAAGTGGAACTGCTTATCATAGATGAAGCCGACCGCATGCTGGATATGGGCTTCTCTCAGGTGGTGCAGACCATAGCCATAGAAGCACAGGGACGTAAGCAGAACATGCTGTTCTCCGCCACGCTGGAAGGTAGCGGCGTGCGCCGTTTTGCCGGCGAGCTGCTCAATGATCCTGTGTTAGTAGAAGCCGAACCACCACGCAGCGAAAAGGCCAAGATCCATCAATGGATCCACCTGGCCGATAATAGAGAGCACAAGTTTGCTCTCTTGTGCCACCTGCTCAATCAGGAAGAAACCAAACGCGCCATCGTCTTTTGCAAGACCCGCGAAGTGGTCAGCAGCCTGGAAGGCTTGTTGCTGCAGGCCGGGATCCCCGCCGCCTTTATGCGCGGCGATATGGAGCAAAAGAAACGTTTCCAGGCGCTGGGGCGTTTCACCAAGGGGGAAGTCAAGGTACTGTTGGCTACCGACGTCGCTGCCCGCGGCATAGATATCGAAGGCATCACCCATGTGATCAACTATGATATGCCCCGCTCTGCCGACGCCTATGTGCACAGAATTGGCCGTACCGGCCGCGCCGGAGCCAAGGGCACAGCCATCTCTCTGGTGGAAGCCCATGATATGCGGATCCTCAACAAGATTGAGCGCTATATTGAGCAAAAGCTGAAACGGCGGATCATCGAAGAGCTGCGTCCCAAGCACAAAGAAGCCAAGGTGCCGACCAAGAAAAAGGTCAAAACCAAGGATGCCAGCACCAAGAACGGCAAGAAAAAGAAGAAGAAATAAGCAAGGGGCGAACAAGTCCGATGCGTGCTCTACTCAGGCTTACTGACCTGAGTACAAGACATGGTTCGCAGTAAATGGACTAAGTCTTTTGCAAGAACGCCATAAGCTGCGGCTTAAGCTATCGCAAAAAAGGACCTTTGGGTCCTTTTTTGTTACCTGCCTCACAGCCTTCTCACCACTAACAGCTTTTGACACATTTTATTTACAAAAACACATTTATTGGCCGTTGCTTGTCTGGTAATTTAGGCTCAGATCAAGCCGCAAGCATGGATATGCAGAAGATTATGAAGACATTTTTCCGAAGAATAGCACCACTGATCATCATAGTGGTCGCCGTAATTGGTGCCGAACTCCTGATGATGACCAAGCAGGAGCCGGAGCAAAAAGCGGAGGAGATCCCGCTGCCTGTGGTCGACGTGACTCAGGTCGAACAACAGACAATGTCACTCAATCTGCCCTCTTACGGCACTGTGACTCCCAAGTACAAGACTCAGTTGGTCAGTGAAGTTCAGGGCCGAATCCTCAGCATAGCCCCGGCCTTTGTGGCCGGTGGCGTGGTGCATCAAGGCGATGAACTGGCGGTGATAGAACCTTCTGACTATGAGGCCGACCTGATGCAGGCCCAGGCGACTCTGGCCCAGGCCAAGGCAGCATTGGATGAAGAAATCGCCCGTGGCGAAGTCGCCAAGATAGAATTCAGCGGTTATGACAACGGTATGCCACCCGAGCTTGGCTTGCGGGTTCCTCAGTTGAAGAAAGAGCAAGCCAATGTCAAGTATGCCGAAGCGGCACTCGCCAGAGCCAAACGCAACCTGGAACGCACAGTTATCCGGGCCCCTTTCGATGCCATAGTGCGTGCCCGCAGTGTCGATTTGGGGCAATACGTTTCCATCGGCACCAACCTGGGAGAGCTTTACGACACAGCCGTGGCCGAAGTGCGCCTACCGCTGGCCAACAAAGACCTGGCCTATCTGGAGTCGGTGGATAACCCTGATACTCAAGTGACCCTGAGCGCCGCCTTAGCGGGTAAAACCGTGACCTGGACCGGTAAGGTAGTACGCAGTGAAGGGGTGATAGATCCGGATAACCGCATGGTCTATCTGGTGGCCGAAGTGCAGGATCCTTATCTGAGAAAGCAGAAACAGAGCGGCCAACTGCCACTGAAATTCGGCAGCTTTGTCAATGCCGTGATCAAGGGCCGCACCGTCGATGGCCTGGTGAAACTGCCAAGGTATATGGTGCGTAATCAGCATGTGGCCGTGGTAGACAAGGACAACAAGATAGAGATGCGTCACGTCAACGTGGTACGCACAGATCTTGAGTATGTCTACATCAAGGACAGCCTCAAAGATGGCGAGCGGGTTTCCAAAACCAACCTTAACAATATGACCAATGGTCAGTTGGTGCGGGTTGCCAACAGCAAAGATAAAGACGCTTCCCACAGTGAAGATAATGATACTCAGGAGCAGCGCCTGGCTGCGGCGGGTGAACTCTGATGGAGCAGGAAAAAGGAATCATTGCCTGGTTTACCCGCAACAATGTCGCCGCCAACCTCTTGATGTGGGTTTTGCTTATCGGCGGGATCTTCAGCGCCTTTCTGATCAATAAAGAGGTGTTTCCCAGCTTCGAACTCAACTATTTGCGGATCTCGGTCGCCTACCCCGGCGCCGCGCCGCAAGAGATTGAAGAAGGGATCACCATCAAAATTGAAGAGGCGATTCAGGACATCAGCGGCATCAAGAAGGTTACCTCAGTAGCCAGCGAAGGCGTGGGCTCTGTCACCATAGAGGTGGAAGACGGCTATGATGCCAAAGAGGTGCTGGATGAGGCCAAACTCAGGGTCGATGCCATCGCCACCTTCCCGGCCAATATCGAAAAGCCGGATATCTACCGGATCAAGCCGGAAAACAACGTTATTTGGGTGTCAGTCTATGGCGACATGACACTGCACGACATGAAAGAGCTGGCCAAGGAGATCCGTGATGAGATCACCAACCTGCCGGCGGTGACCCGTGCCGAAGTGACCGGGGTACGCGACTATGAAATCGGTATCGAAGTCTCGGAAGATAAGCTCAGAGAGTACGGCCTCACCTTCACTCAGGTAGCGCAGGCAGTGCAAAACACCTCGATAGATCTGCCCGGTGGCTCAATTCGGGCTCAGGACGGTGACATACTTTTGCGCACCAAGGGCCAGGCCTACACGGGAGATGACTTTGCCAACATAGTGGTCAGCACTCGCGCCGATGGCAGCCGGGTGATGCTGCCCATGGTGGCCGAGATCAAGGATGACTTTGAGGAGCGGCTCGAGTACACCCGCTTCGATGGCATGCCGGCGGCCATCATAGAGATCACCAGCATAGACGATCAAAACGCTCTGACGATTGCCGATCAGGTCAAAGGTTTTATTGCCGAGCGTCAGGCCACTCTGCCAAGTGGAGCCAAACTGGACTACTGGGGCGACCTGACCCACTATCTCAAGGGCCGCCTCAACATGATGCTGTCCAACATGTTGATGGGTGCCTTACTGGTGTTCATTATCCTGGCGCTGTTTCTGGATCTGAAACTGGCCTTCTGGGTCATGCTGGGGCTGCCTGTGTGCTTCCTCGGTGCCATGGCGCTGATGCCCATGGAACCTATAGGCATGTCGATCAACATGTTGACTCTGTTCGCCTTTATTTTGGTGCTGGGGATAGTGGTGGATGATGCGATAGTCATAGGCGAGAGTACCCATACAGAGGTTGAGCGCCACGGCCACTCGGTCAACAATGTGATCCGCGGTGCCAAGAAGGTCGCCATGCCCGCCACTTTCGGGGTGTTGACCACAATTGCCGCCTTTATCCCCATGTTGATGGTGCCAGGTCCCATGGGGATCATCTGGAAATCCATCGGCATAGTAGTAATCCTCTGCCTGGCCTTCTCGCTGGTGGAGTCCAAGTTCATTCTGCCGGCGCACCTGGCGCACATGAAGCCCAGCAAACCCAATCCCAACCCAGGGCCATTTGGTCGCTTCAAGCGCGCCTTCAACGACAAAGTGCAGCATTTTATCCACCACAGTTACCGCAACTTTATGGAGCGGATGATCCCCCACAGATATACCCTGGTGGCGGGTTTTATCGGCGTGCTTATTCTGTCGGTCGCCATGGTCACCAGTGGCAAGGTGCGCTGGGTGCTCTTCCCGGATATTCCATCCGACTTTATCCAAGTCAATCTGGAAATGGATGAAGGCAGCTCAGAGCTCAACACCCTGGATGCAGTGCAGAAAATTGAAAATGCCCTCTATGCCATGAACCAGCAGATGGAGTCCGAAATCGGCTACCCTGTGGTGAAGCACAGCTTTATCAATATGAGCAGCCGCACCTCGGCGTTTATCTTTGCCGAGCTGACCAAGGGTGAAGACAGGGACGTGGACGGTGTGACCATAGCCGAGGCCTGGCGCAAACAGCTGCCGGACTTGGTGGCAGTGAAGAAACTCAATATCAATGCCAGCACCAATGATGCCGGCGGCGATATCTCTTTCCGCTTTACCTCCACCGATCTGGAACAATTATCTGCGGCCGCCAAAGAACTGAAACAGCAGCTTGCCAGCTATGAAGGCGTTTATGATATTGCCGATAACTTCTCCTCCGGCAGCCATGAAATTCGCCTCAAGATTCGTCCCGAGGCCGAGGCGTTGGGGCTGACGTTATCGGATCTGGCGCGCCAGGTGCGTTATGGCTTCTATGGCTATGAGGCGCAACGAATTTTGCGCAACAAGGAAGAGGTCAAGGTGATGGTGCGTTATCCGCTGGAGCAGCGCCGCACCATAGGCCACCTGGAGAACATGATGATCCGCACGCCAAACGGCATGGCGGTGCCCTTCTCTACCGTGGCCGAACTGGAGCTGGGGGAATCTTACTCTTCCATAACCCGGGTGGATGGTCGCAGGGCGATTACCGTAACCGCCAACGCCAACAAGGATAAAGTGGAGCCCTCCAAGGTAGTGCAGGAGATCCAGGAGAAGTTTATGCCCGAACTCGAGCGCAAATATCCCCATATTTCCGCCAGCCTCGACGGTGCCAGCCAGGATGAACAGGCCGCCATGGTCGGCTTACTGCAAGGTTTCTTCTTCGCGATATTTACCATCTATGCCTTGATGGCCATTCCGCTCAAGTCCTACAGCCAGCCGCTGATCATCATGTCGGTGATCCCCTTCGGTATGATAGGTGCGCTGTTTGGTCACTTTATTCTGGGGCTATCCATGAGCATTCTCAGTCTCTGCGGCATAGTTGCTCTGGCTGGGGTAGTGGTGAATGATTCATTGATTTTGGTGGACTTCGTCAACCGCGCCCGAGAGCAGGGCCAATCTGTGGTCAAGGCGGCCATAGATTCGGGTTGTTATCGTTTCCGGGCGATTATCCTCACCTCGCTGACCACTTTTGTCGGCCTGGTGCCCATCATCATGGAGCGCAGCCTGCAAGCACAGATAGTGATCCCCATGGCCACCTCTCTGGCGTTCGGTATTCTGTTCTCCACCTTGGTGACCCTGATCCTGGTGCCCATGCTCTATATCATTCTCGATGATCTGACCCACAAGAGCCGAGCCCTGTACCAGTGGTGGTGGCGCCCGAAAGAGGCAGAGGCCCAGATGAATGATCCTCAACATTGATTGGGATATGGAGGGAGCCGAAAGGCTCCCTTTTTATCGGCCAGCAACAAACTCAACTCTATCGCGCCCCGTACCAAGTGGGTGTTTTCTGATCCTGCTAGCATTTTCAACATGGATTCTTGGTTAGACTCGAAGATATATCCTGCATGCCCTATTGAGTCGTTATGAGCAGCACAGCCGCAAAGCAACCCACACTCGTCTATGACATCCGCAACAGCCGCTATCTGAATATTACCGGCCGCTGCACCTTGAGATGTCGCTTCTGCCCCAAGCACAACGGCAGCAAGAGTATTCATGAGTATCAACTGGATCTCAAGGTTCGTCCCCGCGGCAGCGATATCATTCCGCTGCTGGGCGAGGTAACCCGTTTTGATGAATATGTGTTCTGCGGCTACGGTGAGCCAACGCTCAATCTCGACACCTTGCTGGAGGTGGCCCGCGAAATCAAACGCCGCGGCGGCAAGGTTAGAGTCAATACCGATGGCCTCGGCAACCTGTTTCACAGACGCAACATATTACCGGAACTGGCCGAGAGCGTAGATGCCCTGTCGGTCTCACTCAATGCCGACACTGAAGCGGGCTACATCAAGCACTGTCGACCACGGCTGGCGGGCTCCTGGGATGCGGTCAATGCCTTTATCCGCGAAGCGCCCCGTTACATTAAACAGGTACAGGTATCGGCACTCGATGGCCTGGAAGGGGTGGATATCGACGCCTGTCGCAAGATAGTGGAAGACGCCGGTTGTCAATTCAAGCACAGGGTCCTCGGGCAGCTGGGATAATTTAGCTGCCGAACCCTGCCGATGATGCCATAAACCCCGGTCAAAGCCGTCACATAACTGATTTGCGCCTTGCTTGGCCCCATTGTTAACCGCCCGGTGAGCACTCAGTCACCGTCGATGCCCGCCGGATTAATTCGTGTTAACATGAGCGCAATTTTTCACTCCGGAGCCAGCACAGTTCCATGTTCAAAAAGAATACCGGACTCAAAGACACGCCTTTGCTTATCTCGGCTCAGGGTATTCACTGGTCCCAGCAGCGCTTGCTGGCCGTTGCCAGTCAGCTGAGCATGCTGGTGATCACTGTGATACTTATTACCAATGTGTTAATCACATTGGGCGAACGACGTCTTCAGGAAGAGTGGGCGGTGCAAAGATACAGCGAGCTGCAAACCGTCGGCGCCCTGCTGGCCGATAAAATCTCCTTCCAACAGTTTCGCACCCAAATGTTTGCCAAGTCCGAGTATCTGCGACAGTACCTGGATAATCCGGGGCACAAGGAATATCAGCGCCTGTTAACAAGCTGGGACAGCCTGAAGCGTAGCACCCCCGAGCTGCTGGATCTGGCGCTGTTTGATGCCGACGGCAAGTTTCGGATCGCTACCAGTAATACCTTCGGCAGCATGTCGATGCCGCCGGCACTCTTGGGCAACAAGCATAACCTCGGAAGCCAGGATATTTATACCTCGGCATTAGAGTTTGCCCCGATTGGCGGGCGTCTCGAACCTTACATCTATCAAGTAGCCCGATTGGAAACTCAGGATCAGACTGTGCGCGGTTATCTGGTCACCTACAACTCCATGTTGCAAATGCTGCAGGCGATAAAACCCGCTTTCTCCAGCAATGCCTCACCGCTATTGCTGTTTGACAATCAAGGCCTGCTCTATGCAGGAGCATCGGATCTGGAGCCCTTGGCAAGGTTACCGGAAACCATGGGCAGCAGCATAAGACAGAGCTACCCGGCACTGTGGAGCAAGATGGCCGCAAGCAACTTTGGCCAATTCCACGGTGAAGACGCCACCTTCGTCTACCTCAAGTTGCAGTTGGCCTCGCCCAATGATGCCAAACGTGAATATCTGCTGCTTTCCTATATCCGCAATCACGATATCGCTTCGCGCTTTTTCCAATGGCGCAATATGCTGTTGGCCTGTGCCGCCATACTGACCATTCTGGCGACCGCGGTTATTCTGCTGACCCATATGTTCCGCCTTGAACAACGTGCCAGGCAAAACAGCATTGAGTTGGCCCGTGGCCTGTTCCGCTCCAACCTGGGTTGTGTACTGGTCAATCCCAGTGGCCGTATCGTCAGCGCCAACGCCACCGCGGCCCGTATTCTGCAACTCGAACAAGATGAGCTGCCGGATCGCAGTTTGCAGCGGATCCTGCAGTTGGAAGATGAGCTCTACTCATCAATGAAGCAGCAACTGGCAGATATCGGCGAGTGGCGCGGTGAGGTGCAACTCGAGTCACTGGATAACGCCCAACTCAGACTGCATATCCGCCGTTACTATGCCAGCCGACAGACTTATCTACTGATTACCCTCGAGGATATCGGCGAACTGAAACAAGCCCAACAGGAAGCCTTCCTCAGTAAGCTGTTGACCGGCAGCAATGTTGCCACCGCCCTAACCACGCCATCAGGACAGTTGCTCAAGGTCAACGACGCCTTCGATAAGCTAATGCAGCTCAATGGCGATATCAGCCATAGTCTGGCGGCTCTACTGGAAAACGATCTTGGCAACCAGTGGCAAAGAATAAGCCAATTGGTAAGTATGCAAGGCCAGTGGCAGGGGCAGATCCTTTGTACCCAGCGTCATGGCAGTTGCCTGCAGGCCACGCTCAAGGGCTATCTGGATCAAGACGGCGAGATTGAGTATCTGGTGTGCACCCTGGAGCAGGCAACCCCAAGAAGTAAAGTTGAAGCCAGTGGCGATCTGGTGCCTCACCGCAGCACCATCCTGGTGAATCTCAGAGATCTGGATCGCTACTTCAAGTCCATGTCCGAAGAGGAAAAACTGCAGGCCAGTCTGCTTCTGATGGACATCAGCCCAGAGGGCATGCTCAGTCATATGAGTGATATTGGCCAGTTGGAAAACCGCCAACATGAGGTGGAGATGCAACTACTCAGGGATCTGCCCAACAGCTATCAAATGTCCCACTGGCAGTTGGGAAAACTCATTATCATATTGCCGGAAACCGATGCCAACCAGGCACACCACTATGCGGTCAAGGCACTGGCAAGCCTAAATGAAAACGGCTTGGCCGAAGGGATCAGTATAGGCATAGCCGCCTATCTGCCGGGCCAGAGTCTGGAGCAATTCCTCGGCAATGCCGAAGTAGCACTAAAACGAGCCAAGCAGACCGGTGAGCAGAATATCTGCCAGGCCTATACCCGCCAGCTCTAATATAAGTTGCCTTTGATACTAAAGAGTTGCTGTCTACGGCGCGGCTTTTTGCAGCGCCGACTACTGAGTACGGCTTAAGCGACAACTGGCCTTGATATACAGAGCGTCCAAATAAAACAGCAGGCCTAAGCCTGCTGCCTCAATTATCTCTATGAATCGCTTGAATGGGCGTCACTTAAACGGGATTTTAAGCGGCGTAAGAGATACCCGGATCGGACAACAACATAACAGCACTGCGCCCCAGGAGATCGTTGATCATCTGCTCGCCCTTATCCCCCAGCTCTATTTGGGCGTTTTCTCTGGCCATGGCTACGGCACGAAATAGAGTGATCTCTGGATTATTGTATCCACAGAGACTAAAGAAAAGCCTCAATACCGCCCTATGCTCTGCTTGATTAAGCGCCTGCATCCAGGAATGCTCGAGTGCTCCAACACTGGAAAAATCCAGAGCGGCCAGAAACAGTCGACCAATACGCACATCTAACCTTGTTAAAAAATCAATTTTGCGCGGAAAATGATGACTAATCCCCGTGCGGCTAATCCCCGTTGCTTCAGAAAGTGTTGTATAAGACATAGCCTCAAAGCCAATAGTTAAGATCTGTTTGAGAGCTTCGTCCATAATCTGATTGATAGTCAGCTCAGTCTGAGCCTTTGAACGCTTGGCCATTCTTGTTTGCCTCTTATCCCTTTTGTTTTTATTGCCAACGAGCTTATCAAAGGGATAAAGAGAATACTGCCAAAAATAGGGGTGCTAACAGTGTTTTTCACTTTCGTTCAGCAAATGTTCAGCTAAGAAAACTGAAAAAAATGCTTATTTTTCACATTATTGCAACATACCCTCTTTAAACAACAAAATATTGGCGCTTTCGGTTCCCAGCAACTGTTCCAGGGTGGGTTGCAACACTCTACCCAACTGCTCACGACGCCAAAACATGTAGCTGGGAAGGACTTGCCGACGGTTCCGAGAAAAAAGATGCTGCAGTAAGCTGGAAAATTCCGCCACTTCGTCCTGAGAATAACCACTGATGTTCGGATAAAAATCGAGCACAAATGTTGCAAAATCAGTAAATCCTGCGATTTCTTGCTGTTCATATTTTTTTAACACTTGTATCAGATACAGTGGACTCCAGTGTGACAAATTGCCGATATCAGAAATGACGGCCAGGTTGCGACGATGGTATTGTTGCCACACAAGTTCCAGACTGTTCCATTCTTTAGCACAACGCCAAGCGAGATAAGTATCAGCCAACCACTCATGCTCCAGTTCAGACAACTCGGCAGGCAAAACATTTCCTTGCAGACGCTTTACTTCCAAATGTCCCAACTCATGCCAGAGAGTTAATTGCGGCTGATGCCGCAACACCAGTTCATGATTTTGACCATTCCAGATAGCAGTTTGACTTTGAGGGATATATTGCGGTGCCCAGAGAACCATGCCGGCAATTTTGTCATCTTCGACGGGCAGAGACATGGCGCCTCTCATCCCCAAAGCATCGAAGAAAGCTTGTTGAGACAGGGGCAATTGCCGCTTGACCCTATCGGGGAGTTGCTGCAGACACAGTGGCAGTTCCGATGGCGGGCATATCAAGGCTTGTTTTGGACCCACATCGGTCCAAAACAAGCTTCCCGATAGCAACGCCGCCATCAACATCAGGATTTGGTCATAATATTCTGAATGATAGCTGTGGTGGAGATACCATCTTCGAATCCCAGCACCTTGACACTGCCACCGGCAGCGATCACCTCTTCACCTCCGGCTATCTCTTCCACCCGATAGTCTCCGCCCTTGACCAGGAGATCCGGCAACAATCTGGAAATCACCCGCTGCGGCGTATCTTCGCTGAAAGGCACTACCCAATCGACGGAAGCTAACCCTGCCAAAACAGCCATCCGCCGCTCCAAGCTGTTGACCGGACGTCCTTCGCCCTTAAGACGTTTTACCGAAGCGTCGTCATTAACCGCCACTATCAATCTATCGCCCAAAGCCCTGGCTTCTTTGAGATAACTAACGTGCCCGGCATGGAGTATGTCAAAGCAACCATTGGTCATCACCACTCGTTCGCCTCTGAGCTTGGCTTGCTGAATGGCGTACAGCAGTTGATCTTCGCTGACCACCCCAAAGCCCGATTCCCCCTGATGTAAAGCCAAAGCCTCAATGAGTTCAATACGACTGACAGTGGAAGTCCCCAGCTTACCAACCACCACACCTGCGGCGCTATTAGCAATAGCGCAAGCTTGCGGCAGGTCGCTGCCAGCCGCCAAAGCAGTGGCAAGCGCCGATATCACAGTATCTCCGGCACCTGTCACATCATAGACTTCCCTGGCCATAGTCGGGATATGCAACTCATCTCCTTCACTGGTGATAAGTGTCATGCCCTTCTCCGAACGAGTAACCAGAATCGCCCCCAGTTGATGCTCACTAATCAAGGCCTGCGCCTTGGCTACCAAATCGGCCTCCGAACTAACAGTGCCCACGACAGCCTCAAACTCATTCATATTGGGGGTGATCAGGCTGGCTCCGGCATAACGACCGAAATCACTGCCCTTGGGATCCACCAAGACACTGATCCCCTTTGCTCTCGCCTTGGCAATAAAGGCCTGAGGCTCAAAGATGGCCCCCTTGGCGTAGTCAGACAATACCAGTACCTTGCAATCATCCAACAAAGCCTCACTCTGCGCCAATAGCGCCTGGCTCTGTTCCCGGGCAAAGGTCTCTTCAAAATCCAAGCGGATAAGCTGTTGATTACAGCTCAGCACGCGCAGCTTAGTGATCGTGGGTTTATCTTCGACCGTCAACCACTTAGGCTCCACACCTAAAGCACTGATGCCCATATGCAGGGCTGCTGCGGCCTCATCGGCACCAACAATACCGGCCAGTTGCACCGACCCACCCAGCGCCGCGATATTTAGTGCCACGTTGGCTGCTCCGCCGGGCCTATCCTCTATTTGATTGATTCGCACCACAGGTACAGGCGCCTCGGGTGAAATGCGGCCGGTTGAGCCACCCCAGTATCGATCGAGCATGACATCACCAACGACCAGAACCTTGGCTTTTTCAAATGGGGGCAGAGTTACCTTCATAACGAACTTGTCTTCTTAGGGCCAAATAAACCCTAATTGTACCTAATTTTCACAATAAATTGGGTTAGAATATGCGGTAATTTTTCCAGTAAACGGGTTTATCGTTTTGGTAGAGAAAGCGCAATTTTCCACTCACTTGTATCATCCTAAATTCTGGTTGCTGTGGCTTGCTGTCGGTCTGGCCAGGCTGACTCTCCTGCTGCCACTTAAATGGCAAATGAAGCTTGGCAGCACCTTCGGCCTTGTGGCAATGAAGCTGGCCGGAAGCCGGGTCAACACCGCCAGACGCAACCTGGAGCTGTGTTTTCCACAAATGAGTAACGCGGAGCGGGAAAACCTGCTTAAGCGTAACTTTCAAGAAACCGGCAAGGCCATTTTCGACACTATCAACGCCTGGTGGTGGAACAACGACAAGGTGCAAAAGCACATGCAGATAAAGGGCCAGGAGCATGTAGAGCAGACACTGGCTGCCGGTCAAGGGGTTATTCTGTTTGCGGTTCACTGCTTGCCGCTGGAAATGGGCGCAAGAATATTCGGCCAATTTCAGCCCGGGGTTGGTGTGTATCGCCCCCATAACAATCCTGTAATGGAATACCTGCAGGTAAAGGGGCGTTTGCGTTCAAACAAGGCGCTGGTTCCCAAGCGGGATCTTAGGCAGATGGTGCGTTGCCTGCGTAACCCTGATGTCATCTGGTATACAGCAGATCAGGACTTTGGCCGCTCCAGTGCCGTCTTTATCCCCTTCTTCGCCGTTCCCGATGCCGCCACCATTACCGGCGGTACCACCTTGGCCAAGCTGGGTAAAGCCAAAGTGCTGCCTTTCTTTGTCGAGCGCAACGCCGACGATACGGGTTACAACATAGAGATCCAGGCGCCACTGGATAACTTTCCCGGCGAAAATGAGGTGGAAGACGCCAAACGCGGCAACGTCATTGTCGAGCAGCTGATCAGCCGTAACCCGGCGCAGTACATGTGGCTGCACCGCAGGTTCAAGACCCGCCCCACTGAGAGCACGCCCTCGCTCTATTAAGAAAATAACCGTAAAAATGCCGACTCAGGGTCGGCATTTCTTCGCTTTTTTTCAGTCTTCAGAGGGCAATCTCAAACCAACCCGGCTGACAGTCCCTTCCTGCACCTCGGCGACAATCCAGTCCAGCCCTTGCCAGAGGAATTGATCTCCCACTACAGGGTGACTGCCAAGTTGTTGCTGCAGTAAGTCGGCAACCCGCATCTGCTCATATTCGGGTTCCAGCTGCATGCCGTAAATAGGTGCCATATCGGCCAGCATCACATCCACTGAAATAAAGAAGTCACCAAAGAAGCGGGGCGCCTCGCGTTTTTCTGGCGCCTCACTGAACAGCTGACTCAGAGGCTCCAAATCGTCCTCTTGCCCCAGCACACAAAGAATGTCATCGGCCATCAGCCTGGTACTCCCCGAAGGATGCAACAGTTCGTTATTGCGAAATACCGCGGCAATCCGGGTTCCCGCCGGCATGGCAAGGCGCCTCAGAGGTTCACCGATACACCATTTGTTTTCACTGAGGCGATAGACAAATATCTCCCATTCACTGGTGGGATAAATTTCCACCCCGGCGCGGGATATGGGTGCCGGTTTGGGGGGCAACTCCACCTTGGCCAGCTGCGCCGCCTTGGATAAGGTACTGCCCTGCAGCAGCAAGGAAACCATCACCACGAAGAAGGCCAGGTTGAAGTAAAGCTGCGCCTGTGGCAGCCCCGCCATCATGGGAAATACCGCGAGAATAATGGGTACGGCGCCGCGCAGCCCAACCCAGGAGATAAACCATCTGTCTCTGTCATGGAAGCTGCGAAACGGTAGCAAACTAAGCCAAACCGCAATCGGCCGCGCCAGAAAGATCATCCCAAAGGCCAGTGCCAAACCCGGTAAGGCGATATCTTTCAGATCCGATGGCGTCAGCAAGAGTCCCAGTACCAGGAACATGCCTATCTGACTGAGCCAGGTCATACCATCAAGGACGTTGAGAATCGAGTGTTTGCCACGGGTCGCCTTGTTACCGAGAAACAGACCCACCAGGTAAATAGACAGAATACCACTGCCTCCCAGGGCATTGGAGATAGCGAAGATCATCATTGCGCCACTCAGCACCAAAATGGAGTAGAGTCCTTCGGGCAATTGATTGCGATTGATAACCTGCCAGAGCAGCCAACCGCCGCCGACACCGAGGATCCCGCCCAGGCCAAACTGTTTGATAAAGCTCAGTGCCAGATAGCTGCCCGAGAGTTCATCGCCACTGCTGCCGAGAATAGCAATCAGCGTCACGGTCAAAAACACGGCCATGGGGTCATTACAACCGGATTCTATTTCCAGTGTCGAACCGACACGCTCGTTCACGTTTTTGCCTTTGAGCAGGCTAAATACCGCCGCGGCATCGGTCGAACCAACAATGGCCCCCACCAACATGCCCTGAAGTAAGCTGAGATCAAACAGCCAGGCAGCCAATAAACCTGTCAGCGTGGTGGTTAACGCCACCCCAAAAGTGGCCAAGGACAAGGCCGGCCACAATGCCACCCTGAAACTGGCAACCCGGGTACGCATGCCACCATCGAGCAGAATAACAGCCAGCGCCAGGTTACTGACCAAATAAGCCACTGAATAGTCATTGAATACTATGCCGCCTGGGCCATCTTCACCGGCAAAGATACCCACCGCAAGAAATACCACCAAAATAGGAATACCGAGTCGCGACGACACCGGGCTGAGCAATACACTGACTGCGACAAGCAAGGCCCCGACAAGGAAAAAGCTGTTGATGATATCTGCGTTCAAATGACCCTCCAGTTGAAAATGCGGGGAAGCTAATAAAAGAGAAACCTGACTCTAATGAGACTCCGGAAAACACGTGGGTTACAAACGGAATTATATCATTAATTAGGGTTATTTTTCAGTAGAAACAGTTGACTTATTTTCGCTTTCAGCGAAAAAGACCAGCAAAAGAAGCCGTGTAACCCCTTAAAAAATAGAAAATTTACCAATAAAACATCAAATATGAAGCCAAAGAAACATAAACTCAAATTAATGAAAAAAACTTAATTTTTTCAATCAACTAAAGAATTTGAAATCCAAGAATCCTCATCAATATATCAGTGATGGCTTCAGGGCAAACATTCAGTGTCATAATGACACTTTGTAATGTTAAAAAGACATTCAAAATACAATCAAAATGACACAATCAAAAACACACAAAAAAGTAAGACACTGATTAAAAACAAGAATAAAACTTGGCACATTAGCTGCTCTATGAAGGAAAACCTATCAAATAGACTTTGTCAGAGGGATGCCAATGAGCAGACAAAAATTCACCCTGATCGCACTGTTACTTGTGTTGGTCGCTTCTTTCACTGTACTTCTCAGTATCGGCAGTGAAATCTATCGGGAAAAACCACCGATTGCCGATGTCTATAGCGACAGCCAGGGCCAAGTGGTTTTCAGCGGCAAGGACATAGAACAAGGGCAGCTGGTTTGGCGCTCCATGGGCGGGCATCAGTTGGGCTCCGTCTGGGGCCATGGCGCTTATGTGGCTCCGGATTGGACTGCAGACTGGCTGCACCGTGAGGCCGAAGCCTGGCTGGATATTCGCGCCAAGGAGACATACAACAAGCCTTTCAATAGCCTGGACAAGAGTACTCAGGCCGCATTGGAGCAAGCTTTAAGGGACGATTTGCGCCATAACACTGTCACTACAGATGAGAGAGGTCACACCCGGGTGGTGCTTTCCGACACCCGTATCGCTGCCATGGCGCAAGTGAGTCAGCACTATCAATCTTTGTTTGGTGACGATCCCGCGCTGAATGAGCTGCGAGAAGCCTATGCGATGAAAACCAATACCATAGGATCTGCCGAACGCCGTCAGCAGCTCAATGCCTTCCTGTTTTGGGGCGCTTGGGCCGCAGTGACCGAGCGCCCGGATGCCAGTTACAGCTACACCAACAATTGGCCCTACGATCCGCAACTGGGCAACACACCGACCTCAGACAATATCGTCTGGTCGATTCTGAGCATAGTGACTCTGCTGGCCGGTATCGGTGCCCTAGTTTGGTATCATGCCGCCGGCAAACATGAAGCGCTGCCGGCTCCCGCCACAGAAGATCCCCTGTTCAGACACAAACCCACCCCTTCACAAAAGGCCACGGGTAAATATTTCATTACCGCTATCGGCCTATTTCTGCTGCAGATACTGCTAGGTGGCGTCACGGCGCACTATGCGGTTGAAGGCCAGGAGTTTTACGGTTTTCCCTTGAGTGAGATCCTGCCCTATTCAGTGACCCGCACCTGGCATACTCAACTGGCTGTATTCTGGATAGCGACGGCCTGGCTCGGTACCGGGCTCTATATCGCGCCGGCGCTTTCCGGCCACGAGCCAAAATATCAACGCTTCGGTGTCAACCTACTGTGGGTCGCTCTGCTGGTAGTGGTGCTGGGCTCCATGGCCGGTGAATGGCTGGGGGTACAACAATATTTCTCGCTGGACAACAACTTCCTCTTCGGTCACCAGGGATATGAATACATAGATCTCGGCCGGGTTTGGCAATTGCTGCTGTTAGCCGGATTGATGATCTGGCTGGCGCTGGTGAGCCGCGCCATGTTGCCCGCCCTGAAACAGGAATCTGAGCTAAAGCCTGTGCTCTGGGTACTCTACGCCTCCTGTGTCGCCATCGGCCTCTTCTATGGTGCCGGGCTGTTTATGGGTAAACACACTAACCTTGCCATCGCCGAATACTGGCGTTGGTGGGTAGTACATCTGTGGGTTGAAGGCTTCTTTGAAACCTTTGCCACCTCGGTTATCGCCCTGATGTTTGTGCGTCTTGGCCTTATCCGTGCCCGCAGTGCCAATGGTGCGGTACTCTTCTCTACCCTGATCTTCCTGACCGGGGGCCTGATAGGCACACTGCATCACCTCTATTTCACCGGCACCCCCACTTCGGTCATCGCCTGGGGCGCTATCTTCTCGGCGTTGGAAGTGGTGCCTCTGGCCCTTATCGGTTTTGAAGCGGTAGAAAGCTATCGCCTGCGCCGGGCCGCTCCCTGGATGCAACGCTATCACTGGGCCATCATGTTCTTTGTTGCCACCGCTTTCTGGAATCTGGTGGGCGCCGGTGTACTGGGCTTCCTGATCAATCCACCGATTGCCCTCTATTACATTCAAGGGCTGAATACCACGGCCACCCACGCCCACGGCGCCTTTATGGGAGTCTACGGCATGTTGGGGATAGGCCTGATGTTGTTCTGCCTGTCAGGACTTGCCGGTAAACTGCGCTGGGAAGACAAGTGGCTCAAGGGAGCATTCTGGAGCCTGAATCTGGGGCTGGCCGCCATGCTGTTCCTGTCATTGCTGCCGGTGGGCATAGTGCAGTTCTTTGCCGTTCTGGATCATGGCTACTGGTTTGCCCGCTCGGCAGAGGTGATCCACAGCCCGCTGGTAGAACGCCTGGTATGGATGCGGATGTTCGGTGATATCATCTTCTCCGTCGGTGGTTTATTGCTGGGCGCCTTCCTGCTGGGATTGTTACGACAGGCAGTCAAGGCCAAACGCTTGGCCATTGCTACCAGTCACTAGCCACTCACACTGCAAACAATGTCAAAATGACATTCCACTGTCCCTGGGGTAGACTCACCCCAGGGATTTTATTCAGGTCAGCTTATGCCACTCAGCCATTCCGATCTCACCCGTATCGCGCTGGATATCACCTCAGGTTTGCCAAACAGCGACAGATTCAGCCGTCTGCTGGCAACGGTACGGGACAATCTCCATTGTGATGCCGCCGCTCTACTGAGGTTTCAGGGCAATCGCTTTATCCCACTGGCAATCGATGGCCTCAGGGCCGATGTACTCGGTCGCAGCTTCAACATCACAGAGCACCCGAGACTGGAAGCCATCGCCCGCGCCGGCGATCTGGTGCGCTTTCCGGCAGACAGCCAATTGCCGGATCCCTACGATGGCCTGATAGCCGCCCATACAGATAAGCTCAAGGTGCATGCCTGTATCGGCCTGCCGCTGCTGGACAAGGAACAACTGATAGGCGCCTTGACCATAGATGGTCTGGACCCTTGCCAGTTCGACGATTTCAGCGATGAAGAGCTGCGAAGCCTGAGCGCCATCGCCGCCGCCTCCCTCGGCAATGCCCTGCTGCTGGATAAGTTGGAAAGCCTGTCGCTACAGAGCCAGAGTCGACCTTTGCCGGAAAGCGGCCATAGTGAACTCCTGGGAGAAAGCCCGCAAATGTTGGCGCTGAAGCGGGAAATTGCCGTGGTCGCTCCCAGCGATCTGAACGTATTGATCCTCGGTGAAACCGGCACGGGTAAAGAGCTGGTTGCCAAGGCAGTACACGCCGCCTCGCCCAGAGGCAACAAGGCTCTGGTGTACCTCAACTGCGCCGCCCTACCCGAGTCGGTCGCCGAGAGTGAACTCTTCGGTCATGTCAAAGGCGCCTTTACCGGCGCCATCAGCAATCGCGCCGGTAAGTTTGAATTGGCCGACAAGGGGACTTTGTTTCTCGACGAGATAGGCGAGCTCAGCCTGCCGCTGCAGGCCAAGTTACTCAGGGTGCTGCAATACGGCGATCTGCAACGGGTTGGCGAAGATAGAAGCCTGACAGTGGATGTGCGGGTTATCGCCGCCACCAATAAGGATCTCAAAACCGAGGTGGTTGAAGGCCACTTTCGCGCCGATCTCTACCACAGGCTAAGTGTTTTCCCGCTACTTGTGCCGCCACTGAGAGAAAGGGGCCGCGACATACTGCTGCTTGCCGGGCATTTTCTTGAACGTTGCCGCAGCAAGCTGGGGCTGGAGCGCCTCAGTCTGTCCGCCGAATCGGAAGCCTGGCTGCTGGCCAACGACTGGCCCGGCAACGTCAGGGAACTGGAACACCTGTTGCACCGCGCCAGCGTGTTGGCGCGCGCCGCCAGTGACCATAACCAATGCCAGTTGCAACTGGGTGAGTTACAGTCAAAGAGCCCCTCTCCAAGTGCGCTGCCGCGCCAGTTGGACACAACAGTGCCTGCAGAATCCATTACACTCAAGCAAGCCACAGCGGAGTTCCAAAGACAGCTGCTGCGCAGTGTGCTAGAACGGCACCAATACAACTGGGCCGCCAGTGCCCGCGAGTTGGGTGTCGACCCGGGCAACCTGCATCGACTGGCAAAACGCCTGCAACTGAAATAGTTTTTTGCCGCAATCTGTTGAAATCTGCGCCGGAAAAGGTAAGGATGCCTGCTCGACTCTGATGCCTGAAACCATGGCGACTGACAGCGTTTAATGAAGAAAAATATCCTATGACAAGAATCCCCCGCCTCGCCCTGTTACTGGGCCTGTTACTTCCCGCCTGCCTGTCGCAGGCCGTTGAATATCCTCTGCCGCCAGAGGGCAGCAGTATCGTCGGTGACAACCAGTATTATGTAGTGCCCGATGACAAACGCACACTTGAGAGTGTTGCCGACGAATATCAACTGGGGCTGACCAACATGACCGAGGCCAACCCAGGGGTAGACCCTTTTCTTCCCAAGCCCCGCAGCACATTGCTGATCCCCCATAAACTGATCCTGCCGGATGCCCCCCGTAAAGGGATAGTGATCAACGTGGCCGAAATGCGCCTCTACTACTATCCCAAAGACAGCAATACGGTACAGGTCTTACCCATAGGTATAGGTCAAATAGGCCGGGATACCCCGGAAAACTGGGTGACCAAGATTTATCGCAAACGCGCCAACCCCACCTGGACCCCAACGGCCAGGATCCGCAAGGAGTATGCCGCCAACGGCATTACCCTGCCCAAGGTCTGGCCCGCAGGCCCGGATAACCCCATGGGCTTGTATGCGCTTTATATCGGTAACCTGTACGCCATTCACGGCACCAATGCCAGCTTCGGTATAGGCCTGCGTGTCAGCCAGGGGTGTGTCCGCCTGCGTAATCAGGATATCGAGCATCTGTTCAATACTGTGCCCAACGGCACCCGGGTACAGTTTGTCAATCAGCCGATAAAGGCCAGCCTGGAGCCTGATGGCGGTCGCTATCTGGAAGTGCATCAGCCACTGTCGCGCACCGAGGCCGAGTTTGAATCCACCGCGCCTGTGGTATTGAAGATGACCCCGGCCATCAGCCGCTTTATCGCCCATGCCGACACCGACTCCACCGTGCTCAAACGCCTGTTGGATGACAGAAGCGGTATTCCTACCCGCCTCAATCCCTGAACCCTTTAAAAAGCAAGACCCCAGCCAAGGCTGGGGTCTTAGGGAAGGTGCAAATAAGTCCTTGTGGCACTCTGGCTTGCACAGCAATTGGCTGTTACCCCTTGATGGGAGCCAACTGCTGCTGCACAAAGGCGTGCATCACGGCGCTGTTGGCCAGAATTCGCTGATCCAGGTTCTGGGTTGCCGGTGTTTCACTGCATACCCCCACCTTGGCGCCGGTGCGAACCAGCCAGGCCTCGAACGAAGTATCAAAGTGGTTGAAGATGACCCCGTCTTGCACCGGACAGCCATCGATATCGCCATCGGCGGCAATATCAAAGAAACGCCCCAGAGTATCACGCAGCTGCAAACTGAACTGGCCGGGTGATTGTCTGGGCTCAAAAGAATAGATATAGGTGTGCTGCTGCAACACATCTTCATGACAGGTCAATATGCCTTCGCGGCTGGCGCCCTGCAGCAGTTGACCATATTCCAGCAGCAGCTTGCCTTCAACCGAAGGTGAACTGGCTTCGCCCTCTTTGGGCTGTAAAAACCCCCGGTTGGGGTTTTCACCGAACTTATTGAATCTGTGCCCCTTGGCAAAGCCAGTGGGGTTGACCAAAGGCAACAAGCTTAGATTAATTCGCTCGAAAATATCCTGTTGCAGTTCACTGAGGAAATGCAGCATACCCCAAGGGCCGGCAGCCTCTTCACCGTGAAATCCGGCACTGATCAACACAGAGGGCAGCTCCGCCGTCGCTGAGGGCGACTGATACAGCTCCAGTGGATAATCACCTATTTCGCCCAGCTTCTTGCGCCCCAACTGCAGACGATCAACTTCCTGTTGCAATTGGGCATAGAAATGTTCGATATCCGTACTGTCGCAGGCAAAAATGTCTGAATGCCATTGAAAAGATGCGAAGGGGGAACGGCTCATAGTGCTTTTATGACTCAGATGAATGAAGGGCAAAGCTATAATATCAGCTTTATATAAAAACAAAATCCATCTGAGCCAATAGCGCTCAAAAGCCCTGGACTCAATCGTCGCGGGTCAGGACTTCCAGCAGTTCGATTTCAAATTCAAGATCCGAATTCGGCTTGATCAGCGCCCCAACCTGGCGTTCGCCATAAGCCAGATGTGCCGGAACCTTGAGTCGGCGTTTGCCACCGACCTTCATTCCCATCAAGCCCAGATCCCAGCCCTTGATCACCCGCCCCGTGCCAATGACACACTGAAAGGGACGGCCCTTGTCCCAGGAAGAATCAAATTGAGTACCGTCACTCAACCAACCTCGGTAGTGAGCCGTGATAAGCGCTCCTTTCACCGCAGCTTTGCCCTGACCTTCCTCAATATCTATGATTGCCAATTCTGCCGTCATGGCTTGTTCCTCAACCTATGGTTCAAAAGGCGCATCTTATCCGTAAAAGGAACTAAACACTATTCCATGGATAGATGAAGCGGCATGGTAGGCACTTTTCCTTTAAGCTCAAGCCCTTGCTATACTGGCCGCCCGTGGCACTTATATGGCACTTAAATAACAGTCACAGGATGGGACGTCCAGAATGAAGCACACTATTTCCCCCTCTGAACGCTATGCCCAAGGCCCTTGGCAGCAAGACCCCGCCCAGTTGCCTGCGCTGGCAGCGCTTGATCAGCGTTTTCAGGCACTCGGTCAGGGAAACAAAGTCCCCGGGCTCTACCTGTGGGGGGATGTCGGCCGCGGCAAGACCATGTTGATGGATCTCTTTTTCAATGCCGTCGAGGGGCAGCCCAAGCTCAGACTGCATTTTCATCACTTTATGGCCAGGGTTCACAGAGATCTGAACCGCATCAGCGGCACCCGTGAGCCTTTGGATCAGATTGCCGCCACACTGGCCAAAGAATGCCACCTGCTGTGCTTCGATGAGTTTTTCGTCTCGGATATCGGCGATGCCATTATTCTCGGACGTTTACTCGAAGGCCTGTTTAACCGTGGCGTTATGCTGGTCAGCACTTCCAATACGCCAATCGAGCGCCTCTATGAAAACGGCCTGCAGCGAGAGCGCTTTTTGCCGACTATCGACTTGTTGCAACAAAAGATGGAATCGCTGCACCTCAATGGCGAGCGGGACCATCGCCTCACCAAAGGCGCGCTCCATGCCCAGGCGGCACTTCCCCTGCTGCAGCTTGGCAATGAACCTGACTTCAGCCAGTGGCTTTCAAAAAACGCCTCGGGCCCAGGGCAACTCAGCATCATGGGCAGAGCGCTTTTTTTCCAAGCCATGGAGGCCACCCAATCCCTGGCCTGGTTTCGCTTCGATCAGCTGTGCGAAGGGCCGAGATCCACTCTGGATTATATGGAGCTGGCCGAAACACTGGATACTCTGCTGCTGAGCCATGTGCCCAGACTTGGCGGTGAGCGCCGCGGCTGGATCCGCGCCCGTGGCACCGAAGATGCTGCCGAAGCCGTCAGCACAGGCGATAGAAAACTCAGTTATGCGCCGGAGGATGATGCCGCCCGGCGCTTTATCGCCCTGATAGATGAGTTTTATGACAGGGGTAAACAACTGGTGCTGCATGCCCAAGTACCACTGGAGCAGCTTTATCAGGGCGGCGCCCTCAGCTTCGAGTTTCGCCGCACCTACAGCCGCTTAAGCGAAATGTTGCAGGGAACTCCCGCCAAGCCAGGGGTAGGTTATTGAAACGCGAATAAAGATGACATCAACCTCTTGTATCCGAGCCATGCCCATCAGCCATAAATAACTCTTACCCCAGGATAAGCTCATAGATGTTGCTGACCCGCTCGGCCTGCTCCGCCACTTTTTCCTGCGCCACTTGCCCAGGCAACCCGGCCAGAGTTAACCTGTGGTTTTCATCCCTCAGCATGCAATAGGCCTGAGTCAGATGCTGCGCCGACATCAAGGGCAACAGCTCAAGCTCAGCCAACACCTCAAAAATCCGCACATTATCAGACCAGATACACAGCTCAGGGTACTTATGGGCATGGGCCAGCACCAGATACTGAGCGATAAATTCAATATCGGCGATACCGCCAACGCTTTGTTTAAGATCGAACATTCCCTGCGGCGCTTTGAGCAGATGGTCGCGCATCTTAAGGCGCATCTCGCGCACTTCGCTGGCCAGCTGTTTCCTGTCTCTTGCTTGGCGCAGCACACTGTCTCGCACCGTCTGAAACTCCTGCGCCAGGACGTTGTCACCGAAAACAAAGCGGGCACGAACCAAAGCCTGATGTTCCCAGGTCCAGGCCTCCTGCTGCTGATATTCACCGAAATGCCCAATTTCACTGACCAAGAGCCCGGAGGCGCCCGATGGTCTCAGGCGCATATCCACCTCGTAGAGCTCGCCCGACATGGTGCGGGTGGAAAACAGATGTAATATCCGCTGCGCCAGTTTGAGATAGAAATGCCCCACATCCAACGGCTTGTCACCGTCAGTCGAGCCGCCCTTGGCATTGTGCAGAAACACCAGGTCGAGATCCGAGCCGTAGCCCAGCTCAATGCCCCCCAGCTTGCCATAACCGACGACGGCAAAACCTATCTCCCCGTCAGCCAGGCCAGGCGGCATGCCGTGGCGCTCTGTCATTTGCTGCCAGGCCTGTTGCACCACTTGCTCTATAATGGCCTCGGCAAGAAAGGTCAGGTGATCGCTGACCTGCATGATAGGCAAGACCCCGGTGACATCCGCGGCGGCAATTTTCAACTGTTGTGACAGTTTGAACTGCCTGAGCGCCTCCATCTGCTGCTCCATATCCTCTTCCGGAACCCGCAGCAGGTATTGACGCAGTTCACTGCCGTAATCATCCAGAGAAGTGGTGTCATAAAGCTGCGCCGGATCGATCAGCTCATCCAGCAACATGGGGAATTTCGCCAGTTGCTGGGCAATCCAGGGACTGGCACAACACAGGCTCACCAATTGTTGGCGGGCGCCGGGGTTTTCACACAAAAGTTCAAGATAAGTGGTGCGGGTGAGGATCTGCTCCAGTACGCCGGTTACCGGCTTGAATGCCTTGCCGGGATTGGGCTGCAGCGTCAGCTCCTCAAGCATTTTCGGCATCAGCTTATCCAGGGTATCCCGCCCTCTTGGGCCTATGGCCCGGCGTGATACCGTCTCGTGCCAATGGGCCAGACTGCTCCAGAGTTCATTGTCTTCTATGCCTCGCTCGGCCAGCAGCGATTGTATGTCTTCCTCGCTGTCACAGACCCAGAGCTGGCAGGCCCAGCTATCGCTTTGCTCCTCATTGTCTTCATCACCGCCGACGGTATCGCGAAAATGGCGATGAATTTTGAACATGGCAGAATCAATCTCACTGCGCAGCTCTGCTTCATTGGCCATCTCCAGTGCATAGCAGAGACGATGCCAATCCAAACCGTTATCCGGCAGGGTCTGGGTCTGTTTATCTCCTATGGCCTGCAACAGGTTTTCTACCCGGCGCAGCAGCAGATAACTTTGCTTGAGTTCATCTACCGCCAGGTACTCAAGTTGCCCCAAACGAAAGAGGGTATCTATGGCATCGAACAGGCTTTGACTGCGCAGCGCAGGCTCCCGGCCGCCGCGGATAAGCTGAAAACTCTGCACCACGAACTCCACTTCGCGGATACCGCCGGCACCGAGTTTGATGTTGTCCTTGAGCTGGCGCCGCCGTACTTCCTGGGCGATAAGGCGTTTCATCCGCCTCAAGGAATCTATGGCAGAAAAGTCGATATAACGCCGGTAAACAAAGGGGCGCAGCAGGTCGTGAAGCTCATCAGAGTATTGAGTCCAGGGACCAAGCGCACGGGCTTTGACCATGGCATAACGCTCCCAGTCACGCCCCTGCTCCTGATAATAATCCTCAAGGGCGCTGTAGCTGACCACCAGCGGGCCACTCTCGCCATAGGGACGCAAACGCATGTCGACCCGGAACACAAAGCCATCGACTGTGACCTGCCCCAGCAGATTGACCAGGCGTTGCCCCATGCGGATAAAGAACTGCTGGTTATCCAGGCTGCGCCGACCGCCCTGGGTCTCGCCGTGTTCCGGGAAGGTAAAGATCAAGTCGATATCGGATGAGAAATTCAGCTCACGACCGCCCAGCTTGCCCATTCCCAGGATCATCAAGGGTTGTGGCTTGCCGTCGCTGTCACAGGGGGTTCCCAGACTCTGGCACATTTCACGATAGAGCCAGTCTCTGGCGCCGATGATCAGTGCCTCAGCCAATACAGAGAGATCAAGCAGTGACTCCTGCAGCGGGCTATAACCCATGAAGTCGCGCCAGGCGAGGCGTACCATTTGCCGATTGCGATAATTTCGCAGCACTGATTTGGCGGTTTCTTCCTGGGTGACAGAGTCGAGCAGGGATTGAATTTCGCCGGCAAAGTCTTGTCTATCCAGGCGAGTGAGCTGGCCGGTAAACAAGGGGGCAATCCACTCTGGGTGGCGGCACAGCTGAGTGGCAACATAATCACTCAGGCCCATAACTCGCTGCAGCTCCTGCTGCTCGATGAGGCTGAGCTCGGTGACCACCTCAGGCCAGCGCTCCACCAGCAGATGCCAATGCTTACCGGCCTGCTTACACAGCAACTCGGAAAACGGCTTTTGACTGTCACACCCCAATTCCATAGTTATCCCTGTTCGATTGTATTCAAGATTATTTAGACATATTATGTCATTTTACTGCACGTATCTCTGCTCGACATGAGGGTTACCAAGTCGATGCCTGTGATTCTGACTTCACCCCAATTCTTGTGGGTGATACTCTGTGCACAGATTACACCAACTTGCACTGACGGCCTACGGGGACCAGAGGTTTTAGCACCGTTTGCCAGTCTCAAGTGCTTATCATAATGGAGAAAACATGGCAGGAATGCTGATCCGTATTCTCAGTCTGCTAATGCTGTTATCACTGACAGCCTGCGGTGACGACAGACCCGAGCAGATCGCCCAGTTGCAACAGCTGAATGACCAACGTCTGGAAAAACTCGGCCAGATGCTGGACAAAGACCAGCTGCGCAACGGCATCTTACTTAAACAGTATGGTCAAATTCTGGCGCAGCAGCGGCCGGAATTACAACCGCTGGTGGAGCAACTGACACTGGATGCCACCAGTAAAGGACCACTGTACAAGTCTCTGGAAAGCAGGGTGAAAGACGCCAAGGTGGCGAGCAACTTTGTTAATCTTGACCAACAGTTGGAAGAGGAAAACAACCTCTATCAAGCGCTGGACTCAAGCCTGTTCAACGACATGCTGTCAGATCCCGTCAATGTGATTGCCGATATGTCAGAGGGCAAACTCGCCAGGGTCAACGCCATCAGCCGCGAGGCTTCAACCCTGGCCAATGGCTCGGAAGACTTTGGTGCCGGCAGCCAGTTGGTGGGTAACCCCGCCTATGGCCAGTGGCAAACCGATTCCAACGGCATGTCCTTTTGGGCCTGGTATGGCATGTACTCCATGTTTTCCAACCTGTTCCACAGGCCGGTTTATTATGACAACTGGTCCAGAGGCAGGGATTACAGCTATTACAATGATGTGGGCCGCTATCGCTATACCTCCCCCAAGCAGGCCAAGGCCCAAACTCAGGTCTATGAGCGCACCAAAAAACGTTTCGACTCTCAAGGCAAACGCTTTGACAGCCCTTATGCCAAGTCCCGCTCCGGCTCCAGCGCCCTCTCTCGTCAGAGCAGCGCCGCACCCAAGCCATCCAGCAGTGGACAATCGGCCAGCAAGTTTCGCTCAAACTACTCTAAAGACAGCAGTTTCCGTAATTCTGGCAGTCGCACCAGCCGTGGTGTCAGCCGGGGCAAATAACTCAGCCAGGATCACAACTTAAGGAATGAACATGACTCTATTTCAGGAATTCGGCATCACTCAGGAACTGGCCGTCATACTCGCCATCGACCTTTCTATCGCCGTGGTACTGCTCACTCTGACCCGCTACCTGCAAGGCTGGAGTATTCGGGTAAACAGCAGTGAAGAGCTGGCGGTCAGAGACAACTTCGCCTTCGGCATCAGCACCGCCGGCGCTGTTGCGGCACTGGGTATAGTGCTGACAGGCGCCATTACCGGCGCCGCCGCTCACAGTTATCTGCAGGAAGCCATCGGCATGAGCGCCTACGGCCTGTTTGGTCTGGTGCTGATCAAAATGGGGCGCTTTTTGCACGATAAAATCGCCTTGAATAATATCGACAAGAACGCCCTGGTACTCAAAGGCAATGTGTCGGTTGCCATAGTCGATGCCTCGGCCGCTATCGCCACTGCGATTATTATCCGCGCCGTGCTGCTGTGGGCCGAAGATCTGACTCTGGATACCTTTATTGCCATCCTTAGTGCCTTCGCCATCTCTCAATTGATGCTGGTGTTGCTGACCCGCCTCAGAGAGAATCGCTACGCCGCCCGCAACCAGGACAGCTCAATGCAGCAAGCGCTGGCACAGGGAAATACCGCCCTGGCGATACGTCATGCCGGGGCGATGATCGCCATGGCGCTGAGCTTCAATGCCGCCAGTCACTTTATCGTCTTCAGCCCTGAAGCCTATGTCACCAACGCCCTTGGCTGGCTGGTGTTCTCCTTCATTATGTTGGTGGTACTGAGCCTGCTGCTGCCCTTGGTCAAACTCCTGGTGCTGGCAAAAATTGACCTCGCCGATGAGGTGGAAAAGCAGCACAACATAGGCTTGGCCGCGGTTGAAATGGCGATCAGCATAGCGGTTGCGCTGATCCTCACCGCTTTGATGGCCTGATCCCGTGGCATTAAGTAGTCACACCAACACCCAAGAGCCCAACAGACGCCACTTAGGTGCCCTCGATGATGCCCTGCTTTTGGGGATCATGGGGGTACTGGCGGCCTGTGGTCTGATATACGAATACCTGCTTTCTCATTATGCCGGGCGCATTTTGGGCGCCCTCGAGGCAGCCATCTACACCATGATAGGCTTGATGATAGTCTCCATGGGCTTGGGGGCCTTTGCCGCCCGCAAGATAAAGTGCGCCTTCAGTGGCTTTGCAGTATTGGAATTAACTGTCGCCTTGCTGGGCTCACTGGCGATTCTGATCACTGCGGCCGTCATCGGCTTTGGCCACGAGCTGCCGGAACTGATAGGACGAACCCTGGGGCTACCGCCGGATCATCTGCCTAAGGGTGGCTTTATCGGCCGTTTTCAGGAGTTATCCCGCTACCTGCCCTATCTCTGGGGTGTGTTGCTCGGCTTGATGATAGGCATGGAGATCCCGCTCATTGCCAGGGTGCGTCAGGCTCTTTCCGAAGAACACCTGCTGCACAATGCCGGCACCATCTATGGCGCCGACTATATAGGCGCAGGTGTCGGCGCGGCGCTCTGGGTCGGCTTTATGCTGGCGCTGGATATCCAGCTGGCTGCCGCCATGACAGCCGCCTTTAACCTCTTGGCCGGGTTTATCTTTATTATCCGCTTCAGAGACAGGATCCGCGCCGCCAACTGGTTACTGGCGGCACACGTACTGGCTACGGGGATACTGCTGATGCTGGCCATCAAGGGGCCAACCTGGGAGCAAGGGTTCAACAACCTCCTGTATCAAGACAAGGTCGTCTATGCCAAGGCTACCCGGTTTCAGCAACTGACACTGACCAAGCGCCTGATGGGTAACCATCTGCCGCCGGTGTACTCCCTCTATATCAATGGACGGCTGCAGTTCTCCTCCAGTGATGAACACATCTATCATGCCTTCCTGGTACATCCGACTCTGGCAGCCAGTGCCCGTCACGACAAGGTGTTGATCATAGGCGGTGGTGATGGATTAGGCTTGAAACAGGTACTGAAATGGCAACCTAAGCAGGTCACTCTGGTGGATCTCGATGCCGAGATGGTCAAACTGTTCAAAGAACCCGGGGCTGAAGTACCGGAAGATCTCAGGACTGCATTGCTCGGCCTCAACGACAACGCCTTTGCCGATCCCAGGGTGGAAACGGTTTTCGACGATGCCTTTAACGGTGTCGACCGCTTGCTGGCCCGCGGTGATAAATACGATGCCATCATAGTGGATCTGCCTGATCCCTCACATCCGGATCTCAATAAGCTCTATTCAGACCTGTTTTATAAAAAACTCAGGGAACTTTTGAGCGCGGATGGAGCCATCAGTATACAGTCCACCTCGCCTTACCATGCGACCAAGGCCTTTATCTCAGTCGGCAAGACCCTGGCACTGGCGGGATTCAAGGTGAATCAGTATCACCACAATGTGCCCAGCTTTGGCGAATGGGGCTGGACCATAGGGACACTCAATGGCCAGGACGCCAAGAGCAGGCTGCAGCAGATGCAGCAACTGCCGGTAGAGGATGACTGGTTGACGCCTGGGCTTATTCGCGGCGCCTTCGAGTTTCCGAAACAATTTTACACTAAGATGGACCAGGTTCAGCCCAACACCATAGGCTCGCTGCAGCTGTATTACTACCACCTGCAGGCGTGGACAGATGAACAGGGTGTAGCAACCTTTTAAACAGGCAAAGATAACGCTTGACATATTATGTCTCGGTGTTATCTTTAAACGCAGACATAATATGTCAAAGAGGACAAATATGAATATTCACACTATTGCCAATCATTTAAATGGACTTGGCGACAACAGCTCTACTGGGTTCCAGTTTGACTGTTACCCCATTGAAGGGGATGTAGAAGTGTTGCAGGTCAATGTGGTTGGCCGTGAAGAGATCCCCGTATTTGTTTCGGTAACGGAAAACCAAATCCTCTGCATCAGTTATCTCTGGGGAGAGGATGAACTCAAGCAGGAACGCCGTGCCGAGATGTTTGAAACCATGTTGGAACTCAACATCCCTATGCCACTGTCTTCATTCGCCAAGATTGATGATAAGTATGTGGTTTACGGTGCACTCTCCCTGCAATCGAGCATGCTGGAAATAGAGCAGGAACTCTCTGTCCTGTCTGACAACTGTCTCGAAGTCATTGACGAACTGGTCGACTTTTTGAAATAAGGAGCCAAATCATGGGCATACTGAACAAAATTCTTACAGCATTCCGCGGTGGGGCCAACGAAGTCGGCCAAAGCATAGTGGATGCCAATTCAACCCGCATCTTCGAACAGGAGATCCGTGACGCCGAGAAACACCTCACCAAGGCCAAGCGTGAACTGACAGATGTGATGGCCAAAGAGATGCAAGCCAGCCGCGAAATCGATCGCATTAAGCGTGCTATCGCCGAGCATGAAGGCTATGCCACTCAGGCACTGGAAAAAGGCAATGAAACCCTGGCACTGGAAGTGGCCGAGAAGATTGCCCAGCTGGAAATGGAACTGGCCGAGCAACAAACCGCCAACGACAGCTTCAGCGCCCACGCTGCCCGCCTGAAAGATCTGGTGAAGAAAACCGAACGTCAGTTGGCCGACTATCAGCGTCAGCTGAGCATGGTCAAGACCACAGAAAGTGTGCAAAAGGCCACGGCTTCCATTACCGACTCTTTCGCGTCAAGCAACTCCAAACTGCTCAACGCCAAAGACTCACTGGAGCGTATCAAGGCCCGTCAGCAACAATTTGACGACCGCCTGAAGGCTGCCGAAAACCTGGAAGCCGAGAACAGCGACCAATCGCTGAAAGCCAAGCTGGCTGAAGCCGGTATCGGCGAGCAGAAGAGCAACGCCAGCGATGTGCTCGAGCGTTTAAAAGCCAAGAAAGGCTGATAACCTATGGGATTCTTTGGCAGCCTGTTTGGCAAAAAAGAAACTCCAGTGCGTCAGCTTAAGCATCCGTCAGAGCTGCAAAAGGGCGATATGATCTCCCTAGATGACAGCTTTGCCCTGCCTGCGCACCTGCGCGGGCAGCAGCTTAGGGTCGAAGCCGTCAATACCTATGAGTATCAGCGCAGTCAGTCGACTGAGTGGGTACTCAAGGGGCACAGCGGTGAAGCCATCTATCTGGGGCTGGATGAAGACGACGAAACCTGGCTGGCTTTTTCACTGAAAATAAGCCGTGCTCAGGTCGATGCCTTGTTCGATCTGGATGATTTCTCCGCCATCTTCGATGAACCGGGGAAAGCTGAGCTGAGTACCAAGGCGCTCACCGCCGAGACTGAGATGCTTGAGCAATGGCTCGGGAAACACTACCATCAGGTCAGTTTTGCTGAGTTTGGCTATTTCCACCGGGAAGATTACCGTGGGCTCAGGCCTCCTCAGGATGCTGACGGTGCAACAGGTGATGCCTTCGAGAGCTATCAGTTGCTGGATGATGACGAGTCTCGCGCTGTGGATATCGAAGTCTATGAAGGCGGCGAAACCGATGTGGCGCTAACCCTTTACCGCCCCCTCAGCGATATTCGTGACTACTGGCCAGGAGAATAATGCGGCATGAGCAAGAACCACCCTTATCCGGAAAAATGGTTACAAAACCAAAAAGCTGCCAAGGCAACCCAGGTAGCTTTCGATCTGGATGAAAGGTTTCAATACTCCATCCGCAAGGCGGCCCTGGATACAGGAGTAAGCCCGTCAGATCAGATCCGCATGATATTGGGTTTATCCGTGGCCAAGCGTCCCAAGCGGCCACGGTTAACCGTTTCGCTCAGTCCCGCCGACTATGTTCAGCTCGCCGAAAAATACGGCTTGGCACCGGATGCACAGCTGGAAATCAAAAAACGGGTATTGGAAGACCTGGTACAATTCGTAGACGAACAATAAACGCGCGCATTTACAGGAAACGGTAAGTCTTTTACCCTGAAAGGATATCAAGTTTTTCAATGGAAGAACCAATGCCGGATAAACCTCGCTGGTTCCTGAAGCCGCCTGTTCAAGTCTCCCCTTTCGAATTGGCGATGATGTTATTGTCGCTGATTTCTGTGGTTGTGATCCTGATCATGACCTTTGTCCCTGTCGATCCTGAAACCCATAAGCTGTTGTTTTATATCGATACGGGTATCTGTTTTATCTTTATGAGTTATTTCCTGGTGGGCTTGGTTCAGGCAGAGAATCGACTCGCTTATATCAAGTCTCACTGGGTCGACTTTGTCGCCAGCATTCCGGCGATTGAAGCGCTGCGCTTCGCCCGTTTATTCCAGATCCTCCGGGTATTGCGGCTCATTCGCATGAGCAGTTCGCTGATAGGGCCACTGCTGAAACAAAGACGTCAAGCCACTATCGCCAGCCTACTGGTGTCCATGGTGACTATCATCACTATCGCCTCGGTATTGATGTTGCTGGTGGAAAGCGGCGTCGAAGGCGCCAATATTCAAACCGCCGAAAACGCTATCTGGTGGGCAATTGTGACTATTTCCACCGTCGGATACGGTGACTTTTACCCCGTGACGACTGTGGGTCATGTAATAGGTGGCATAGTCATCGTCTGCGGGGTCAGTTTCTTCGGGGTCATTTCCGGTTATATGGCATCGCTGTTTGTCGCCCCTGATGAACAAGAGAGCCTGGAAAACCAAAGCAAGGTCATCAAGAGCGAGTTGGATCTGGTACTCGAACGCATGGAAGCTAACCAACAACAGATGCTGACGGAGATCGCCGACTTGAAGCAGAAACTGGCGCAGCAACAGCGGGACTAATCCAATCAACAAGAAGGACGCCTAGGCGTCCTTCTTTGTGCTTATTTCCGGGCGACTCCTCCGGAAAACTTAGGGAAGGCGCGAATAAGTCCTCGTGGCCTTCTCTTTTGTAGTAGAGTGGCTTGCACAGCAATTGGCGTTCAAGGCGTCAACGCCAGTAAGGGAGTTGCTGCAGCGCCATCTTGCGGGATTGCTCCATCGCAAAAATCAAACTCTGCTGTTTGTCGGTCAAGGCTTCGGCACACTCAGGCGCCAACTGCTCGGCCATGACATAAGCGCCAAGACTGATGATCCCATGACTCAAGTCCTGCCAGGGGGCACGGAAACTATCGCGAGCCTTGGATGAGTAGAGACTGCCATAAGCCAGCCCCACCAAGATGCCTTCATCCAAGGGCGTTGCCAGTTTCAAATAGTCATCACGGCTGAGTTCATCCCCCGGCATGGCCGCCAACAACTTTTGCCAGGATGCCTCCTGCAGACCGTCACAGGTTCCCTTCAAGCCACCGGCCACGACTATCTGCATTTCACCACTGGCAAGTTCGAGCAACATGTTCACCAGTTGCAACTGCAGCTGACCATAGCGGCAATCCTGCCATAGCGTTTGTAAACGGCCGTGGAAATCCATATTTTGCAACTGTTGCGATGCCCGTTCACGCACATCCCCCGCATTGCCCAGCTTACCAAGCAGCAACTTATCCTGGGCCAAACGCCCGAGATAATTGGCTTCTGTCACAAAAGCGAGTTGCTGCTCCAGCCAGGAAAATCCCGCTTTGGTCTGGCTGTTGCCCAGGGTGAACTGCCCCAAAGTCAAGCGCAGCAGGCGCACGCAAGAGCGCAGACGCTGCCACAATAGCGCTTGCCCTACCGGGTCATCAAAACTCTCGGCAATCATGCCCTCCAACAGTTGCCAACGCTCCAACGCCGTTTCCAGCACCACCAAGAGTGTCGCCTTGATATCATTATCACAGGGCAGACTGATATATTGCAGCGCTTCCAACGCCAGTGGACTGGCCTGCTGCGCCAGGCGATAGCCTCGCTGCGCCTTACTGGCCTTCCCCAGGCGCAGGGGCACATTGGCTGCCACCTGCTGTGCCAGCGGTAAGAGATCGGCTGCTCGGCCCCGCTTGAGTTCAAATTCCAGCTCACAAAGCGATTCGCTCCGGCCCCCGGCACTGATAGTGCCGGTATCCAGTGCCAGCTCTATCAGGCTATCCCCCTGAATCACCAACCAGCAGCAACGCTGAAAATCAGTATGAAACAGGCAACCGAGGCGGGCTTGCAGTCCGTCGATATCGGTATTCTCAGGCCAAATTTCAGCAGGAAACAGCGATAAAACAGGGCTGTTGGCATCAATATCGACATTGTATTCCGGTCGACTGTGGATCCCACCGCTGACCCGACCGGCTGTTTTTATGGTCTGCTCCCGCTTACCGTCACATCCGCGGACTCTAAGCCCCATATCCAGCTGACGCAGTGCCAGCTCTGGCGTATCATAATAGCCATTACTCAATAGCTGGCATCCCTGGGATGTAGCGGCGGGTAAAGAGTTCAGAAATGTGGTCAGCTGACTGACTTCTGTGGCGGGGAAAAAGAGCTTAAGTTCTATCTCATTTTGTTGATTGTCGGCATCCATGGTGCGCTACTGCTCATTTTGTCATCAAAAATTCATCATCTCGTCATTCAAAGGTCACAATGTCATATTGTTGTCACAAAAATGACCTAGGATTATCCTGTCGGGTGATATATAACCCGATAGAATAAAAACTGACGTGTTTTCTGTAAAAACACAGTTTCAATAAGCGGACGCTTGGGTTAACATTCGCCCGCATTTCCAATAGTGGAATAACCTAAATAGGTAAACGGCTATGCCAGTAAACTCTATTTTAGGCGTGTTTGCAAAATCGCCGATAAAACCTCTGCAAGAGCATATAGACAAAGTATACGATTGTGCTTCGCTACTCGTGCCCTTCTTCGAAGCGACCATAGCTGAAGATTGGGACAGTGCGGTCACTATTCGCAAGAAGATCAGCCAAGAGGAAAAAGAAGCTGACTTTCTTAAACGCGAAATCCGCCTGACACTGCCAGGTGGCTTGTTTATGCCAGTAGAAAGGACTGACTTACTGGAGCTCCTGACCCAACAGGACAAAATCGCTAATAAAGCTAAAGATATTTCCGGTCGAATCATCGGCCGCCAACTGCTTGTTCCTCAAACCATCCAAACCCCATTCATCGCTTATTTGCAGCGCTGCCTAGATGCAGTCGCCCTGGCCAAAGAAGCGATCAACGAGCTCGATGATCTGCTGGAAGCAGGCTTTAGAGGCCGTGAAGTGGATTTGGTAGCCAAAATGATCAGTGAACTCGATGCTATCGAAGAAGACACTGATGATCTGCAAATTCAGGTGCGTCGACAGCTGTTCGCCATGGAAGCTGAACTTAATCCTATCGATGTCATGTTCCTCTATAAGATAATTGAGTGGGTTGGTGACCTGGCAGATCTTGCCGAACGTGTCGGTTCCCGCCTTGAGCTGATGCTGGCTCGCGTCTAACAAACAAAAGGTTATCAAGGTAACAACATGGTTGATGTATTAGTCACCTATGGCCCATGGCTCATAGGTATCGCGGCTGTTTTCGGGTTTCTTATGGCCTGGGGCATTGGGGCCAACGACGTAGCAAATGCTATGGGTACGTCTGTTGGTTCAAACGCTATTACCATTAAGCAAGCGATTATTATCGCAATGATCTTTGAATTCGCCGGTGCCTATCTGGCCGGTGGTGAAGTCACCAGTACTATACGAAAAGGGATCATAGATTCCGCTTTCTTCATAGATAGCCCCGAGCTACTGGTCTACGGCATGATAGCCTCTCTATTGGCTGCGGGTATCTGGCTGGTAGCCGCATCAGCTCTTGGCTGGCCGGTTTCCACCACTCACTCTATCGTGGGAGCCATCATAGGCTTTGCTGCTGTGGGTGTGGGCACTGAAGCCGTTGCCTGGGGCAAAGTCGTTGGTATCGTTGGCTCTTGGGTCGTCACCCCGGCCATCTCAGGCTTTATCGCCTTTATGATTTTCCAGAGCGTACAAAAACTGATTTTCAATACTGAAAACCCTTTGGAAAACGCTAAACGTTATGTGCCTTTCTACATGGCCTTTGCCGGCTTTGTAATGTCTTTGGTTACCATCACCAAGGGCCTTAAGCACGTTGGTCTCAAGTTCAGTACTGTAGAAGCCTATCTGTTGGCATTGGCAATCGCCATTCTGGTGGGTATTGCGGGTAAAATCGCCATCAGCCGTCTGAAGATGAGCAGCAAAAACGATCGCCAGACCAACTTCGGCAATGTTGAACGAGTCTTCGCCATTCTGATGGTTGTGACCGCCTGTTGTATGGCTTTTGCCCACGGCTCCAACGACGTGGCCAATGCTATTGGTCCATTGGCTGCAGTTGTCTCTGTGGTAAACAGTGGCGGTGCCATTGAAGCCAAGGCACCGCTGGTTTGGTGGATTCTGCCTCTGGGTGCCGTTGGTATCGTTATGGGTCTGGCCATCTTCGGCAAGCGCGTAATGACCACTATAGGTAAGAATATTACTCACCTGACCCCAAGTCGTGGCTTTGCCGCCGAACTGGCCGCAGCCTCAACCGTGGTTATCGCCTCGGGCACAGGTTTACCTATTTCCACCACTCAAACTCTGGTAGGTGCGGTATTGGGTGTGGGTATGGCCAGGGGGATTGCCGCCATCAATATCGGTGTGGTTCGCAACATTGTAGTTTCATGGGTAGTGACCTTGCCAGCCGGTGCCGGCCTGTCTATTCTGTTCTTCTTCACCATCAAAGGTGTGTTCGGTTAACAGAAGTAGCATTAGAAATCACGGTAAATATCATGATTATAAGAGGGAAGTCGAATGACTTCCCTCTTGCATTGAAGCCTTCAAATCCCTAGCATGTGGGCAGTATTTTGCGACAGAGAATGACTAAGTGTTAAGACTCCTGACTCTCATAGGGATGATGCTCCTGTCTCCCACCCTATTGGCCCAAGGCCAGACGCGCTATATTTCGGATGATGTCTTCATCTACATTCATGGTGGACCCGGCACTCAATACCGGATCCTGGGTAGTATCGAAGCCGGTCAGCAGATAAACGTGTTGCCTGAGCGCCAAGGCGATTACACCAAGATTATCGACCATAAGGATCGTGAAGGCTGGGTACTGACCAGCATGATCTCCAAGGACAAGTCGCTGCGTTTTCGCGTCTCAGAACTGGAAAGCCAGTTGGTCGAAGCCAAAAGCCAGCTCACAGGACTTCAGAGCGAAAATGGTGACTTCAAGGGCGAGCTTGGCAGCCTCAAATCTCAGCTGAGCAAGGCCCAGGCCGAACTGGCCCAAGCCAGTGCAGAACGCGATGAAGCCATCGCCAAGCTCAAATCGATGAAAGATAATGAGCGTTTCCGTATGTGGCAGGAAGGCGGACTCATCGCCGCCCTGGGTTTAATCCTCGGGGTCATTCTGGTTTACATGCCAAGACCACAGCGACGCAAGAAAGATCGTTGGATGTAATAACATTTTTCCCTTCTTAAAGGCCAGTGTTTAAAACCACTGGCCTTTTGTTTATGTGACTTTACAGCTGGGGTGCGTAAAGCCAATTAAACAATTTTCACATTCCCGCCAAGATTGGTGTCACAGATCACATTTTGATTGTATAATCGGCGCGCGCAAGCGCCGATATTGTATACAAAATTAATAAAGCGTCTTTTGCGTCAGACATATTCCAGGTAATTCGAGCAGTCATTAACTGCCCCCCAACCGGCTTAGATGGAAGCGATAACTATGTTCAAAGCGAGTGAAGTTCTGGCAGGCCACTATGATAGCGCCAATCTCGACGAACTCTTTAAAGCCATCAGTGACAACTATATTGTCGACGAAGAGCAATATCTGTCCGATCTGATCAAGCTAGTCCCGTCGAGTGACGAAACCATAGAGCGTGTGACCCGTCGCGCCCACGACTTGGTCAGCAAGGTTCGTCAATATGACAAAAAAGGTCTGATGGTAGGTATAGACGCTTTTTTACAGCAATACAGCCTTGAAACTCAAGAAGGCATCATACTCATGTGCCTGGCCGAAGCCCTGCTGCGGATCCCGGATCCGGAAACGGCCGATGCCCTGATTGAAGACAAGCTCTCAGGTGCCAAATGGGACGAGCATCTGTCAAAGAGTGATTCTGTATTGGTCAACGCCTCGACATGGGGCCTGATGCTGACGGGCAAAATCGTCAAACTTGACCGCAACCTGGATGGCAGTCCAAGCAACTTACTGAAACGCTTGGTTAATCGCCTGGGTGAGCCGGTGATCCGCCAAGCCATGTATGCCGCCATGAAGATCATGGGCAAACAGTTCGTACTCGGCCGCACAGTTAAAGAAGCGCTGAAAAACAGTGAAGACAAGCGCAAGCAGGGCTATACCCACTCTTACGACATGCTGGGTGAAGCCGCTCTGACCCAGAGAGATGCCGAGAAATACTTCCAGGATTACTCCCACGCCATCAGCGAATTGGGAGCCCAGCAGTACGATGAATCCCAGGCGCCCAGACCGACGATTTCCATCAAGCTGTCGGCGCTGCATCCCCGCTATGAAGTGGCCAATGAAGACAGAGTCATGTCCGAGTTGTATGCCACTGTGATCAAGCTGATTGAGCAGGCTCGCAGCCTGAATGTCGGTATCTCTATCGATGCCGAAGAGGTAGACCGTCTCGAGCTGTCACTCAAGCTGTTCCGCAAGTTATACAACTCAGAAGCCGCCAAGGGCTGGGGCCTATTAGGCATAGTGGTTCAGGCTTACTCTAAACGGGCACTGCCTGTACTCCTGTGGCTGACCAAGCTTGCCAAAGAGCAAGGCGATGAAATCCCGTTGCGACTGGTGAAAGGCGCTTACTGGGACAGCGAACTCAAGTGGGCCCAACAGGCAGGTGAAGCCGGTTATCCCCTCTACACCCGCAAGGTGGGGACGGATCTCTCCTATCTGGCCTGTGCTCGTTTCCTGTTATCGGACAAGACCCGTGGTGCCATCTATCCACAATTTGCCAGCCATAACGCCCAGACAGTCGCTGCCATCAGCGATATGGCCGGCGATCGTGAGTTTGAATTCCAGCGTCTGCACGGCATGGGACAGGAGTTGTACGACACCATTTTGGCGGAAAGCCGAGCTCGCACCGTCAGAATTTATGCGCCGATAGGTGCCCATAAAGATCTGCTGCCCTATCTGGTGCGCCGTCTGCTGGAAAACGGTGCCAACACTTCATTTGTGCATAAGTTGGTGGATCCCAACACACCAATCGATTCACTGATCACCCACCCTCTGGTGACAGTCAAACAATACAAAACCCTGGCCAATAACAAGATAGTGAAGCCTGCCGACATCTTTGGCAGCGAACGCAAAAACTCCAAGGGACTCAATATGAACATTCTCTCTGAAGCCGAACCCTTCTTCGCGGCACTGGATCAGTTCAAGGCTCATCAATGGCATGCAGGCCCGCTGATCAATGGTGAAACCCTGAGCGGCGAGTCAAAGCCGGTTGTCAGCCCCTATGACACGACACAAACCGTCGGTCAGGTGGTTTTTGCCGACAACCAAGCCGTTGAGCAGGCCATCAGTTCAGCCGTCGCCGCCTTCCCAGCCTGGTGTCGCACGCCGGTGGCACAGCGCGCCAGCGCACTGCAAAAACTGGCCGACCTGCTGGAAGAAAATCGCGAAGAGCTGATAGTGCTCTGTACCCGTGAAGCCGGCAAGAGCCTGCAGGACGGCATAGATGAAGTCCGAGAAGCCATCGACTTCTGCCGCTACTATGCGGTGCAGGCCAAGAAGATGATGAGCAAGCCCGAGCTGCTCCCCGGGCCAACCGGTGAATTGAACGAACTGTTTGTTCAAGGCCGCGGTGTCTTTGTCTGTATCAGCCCCTGGAACTTCCCGTTGGCGATTTTCCTCGGTCAGGTGACAGCAGCCCTTGCTGCCGGCAACACAGTTATCGCCAAGCCGGCCGAGCAAACCTGCCTGGTGGGCTACCGCGCCGTACAACTGGCCCATGAAGCCGGGATCCCCAAAGAAGCGCTGCAATTCCTGCCGGGCACAGGCGCCAGTGTCGGCGCCGCACTGACCAGCGACGAACGTATCGGCGGTGTCTGCTTCACAGGTTCGACCGGCACGGCCAAGGTGATCAACCGTGCTCTGGCTGCCCGCGAAGGCGCCATCATTCCGCTTATCGCCGAAACCGGTGGTCAAAATGCCATGGTGGTGGACTCCACCTCCCAGCCGGAGCAAGTGGTCAACGATGTGGTTGCCTCTTCCTTTACCAGCGCTGGCCAGCGCTGCTCGGCGCTGCGGGTACTCTATCTGCAGGAAGATATCGCCGATCGGGTACTGGAGATCCTCAAGGGTGCAATGGATGAACTCAGCATTGGCTATCCTGGTTCAGTGAAGACAGATGTCGGCCCTGTGATCGATGCCACAGCCAAAGCCAATCTCAACGCCCATATCGAGCACATCAAACAGGTAGGCAAGCTTATCAAACAGGTGGAGCTGCCCGCTGACTGCAAGGATGGCCATTTCGTTGCTCCAACCGCGGTGGAAATCGATTCCATCAAGGTGCTGGAGAAAGAACATTTCGGCCCAATACTGCACGTTATCCGTTTCAAAGCCTCAGAGCTGGACAAGGTGATTGCCGATATCAACAGCACAGGCTTTGGTCTGACTCTGGGGATCCATAGCCGCAACGAAGGCCACGCCCTGAGCGTTGCCGACCAAGTCAATGTAGGTAACGTCTATATTAACCGTAACCAGATTGGCGCCGTGGTGGGTGTGCAGCCCTTCGGTGGTCAGGGGCTTTCCGGCACAGGTCCCAAGGCCGGCGGGCCACACTACCTGACCCGCTTTATGACAGAAAAGACCCGCACCAACAACATCACAGCCATAGGTGGCAATGCTACTCTGCTGTCACTGGGTGATGCGGAATAATCTCCACCCATGAAAAAAGCCAGGAATTATTTCCTGGCTTTTTATTATCTGCTCGCGGCAAACAAACTCACGCTATCAGCTCTTGGCTTCCTCGGGACAAAAGTTATCCATCACCAGAGCGCAGGCGGCATCGCCGGTAATATTCAGCGATGTACGTATCATGTCGAAAATCCGGTCGAGGGCAAACAGCAGTGGCAGTCCATCGATAGGGATCTTGGCCGCCAGTAATACGGCCACCACCAGGAAAGAAGGCCCAGGCACCCCGGCCTGGCCAATAGCACCCAAGGTAGAGGTGAAGATGATAGCCGCATAGGCGGCAAGGCTCAGATCAATGTTATACATTTGGGCAAAGAACATGGCGACCAAACCATAATAGATGGCGTTGCCGCTCATATTGATGGTGGCGCCCAACGGCAATACGAAAGAAGCCGTGGCTTTTGAGACCTTCAACTCCTGCTCACAGGTTTCCATATTCACCGGCAAGGTCGCCATGGAGGAAGCCGTAGACAAGGCCATCACCTGGGGCTTTTTCATTGCACTGATGAAGCGCGCCGCCGACACCTTGGAAAACAGCTGCACCATCAAGGGGAAGAAGATGAAAGCGTAAATCAAAATTGCACCAACGAAGACGATGAATAACTTGAATACCACCTCAAGGGCATCAAAACCAAAGGTGCCGACTGAGTCGGCCATCAGACCGAATACCCCTATGGGTGCCACCAACATGACACAGTTAATCATCCAGACCATAGCCTCTGTGATGGCATTAAGCGCCCCAAGGATCGGCTTGGCGCCATCGCCCTTGACCTTGGTCAGTGCTATGCCAAAGAAAATACTGAACACCAGGATCTGTAAAATATTCCCTCCGGTCAGCGACTCAAATACATTGGTTGGTATCATGCCGATGAAGGTATCCATCACCCCGGGGAGATCGCCCTGTTCTTTGGTGACTTCCATTAGGTCAGTCATGCTGTGGGCAGTAAAATCAACTCCCTTACCCGGTTGAAACAGGTTTCCCAGCACCAGTGCCAAGGTGACTGCGATACCCGAAGTCACAATAAAGAAGCCGAATGTTCCTAGACCGATTTTCCCAGCCGAAGGGGTGTCCCCCAAACTGGCAGCACCAGAGATGATAGCCACCAATACCAGCGGTATGACCAACATCTTGATCAAATGGATAAAAATAGTCCCCAATGGGGCAAACATGCTGGCATCCTCACCTAACCACCAGCCTACAGCCGCCCCCAAAAACATGGCAATCACGACTTGCACGCCGATATTGCCAATCCAGTGTTTGTTATTCATTGTTATGTCTCCGCCGCACAAGGGCGTCATCTTGTCAAAATCAAAGCGGGCAAAGGTACCACATTCAAGCCAATCGCTTCCGTGAGTTTTCTCGACTCAGGCTCAACAATTAGTCAAAAATGGCAAAAGATGCAAAGAGAATTTAAAATATTCAATTTTCCCTGCCTTTAAATGAGAAAAGTTTAAATAAACTCGCCTTGTAACGGCTTAAAATAGAGATATCTCAACAACTATAAGTGAGTCGAGACAGCCAAGGCTGCTGCTGCAGCCAACCCTACCAGCACTATCCAGACAATGGCATTGCCGCTTCCGGGTTCTTTGTCGGCCAATTCCAGTTCAGGATGCCCCTGCAAATAGTCATCCACCTTCTTTTTTGCCTCTTTCAGGCTCAGGTTGTCTCGTTCTCGCAGGAGTTTAATTGCATGAATCGTCTGCCGGTCTTCCAGTAGACTGATCACTTCCAAATCCAAGGAGCGCTCTTTGGTGGGGGTCATAGTATCTTCCTGATTAGTGGGGACGTCATTGTCACAACTTTTATAATACTGATAACTTTAGCTATAAAAAAGCATAGAGCCAAGTAGTAACTTGTTCTCTTTTTTAGCTATTCAGATTCTCCAACTGCCTGTATACCTCCCTTACAAATCCTCTAAAAATCATACGATTTCCCATTTAAGTTGGCTTGGGATTTGAACAAAAAGCGTGCAGACAGCATGTTTGTCTGCCGATTGCAGTAAATCATGCTGATTTAAACCTTAACTAAATTCAAAAACCAAACACATCTGCACGGAGATTTTCAAAGTAACCCTCTATTTTTTAACGGCTGCATACGATCATTAATAAACTTTCATCCCGCCCTAATCTTAGCCTCATCTACAGTTGTTTATCCTGCCGCCGCTTTAAAAACCAAGACCCTAAGGAGAACAGAATGCAAAGAAGCATATGGCTGGTTCCTCTCGTTGCCGGACTGAGCGCCTGTGGCGGTTCAGATTCCAATGAGTCGAACAATCCCGATCCCCAACCGCCGGTTGCCACTTTGGCCAAGACTATCCAAGGTACCCTGCAAAAGGTCGATACGGATACGCTTTGGGTCAATGGTGTAGCAATCCCGGCGGCTAGGGCCAGTGTTGAAATCAATGAAACCAAGGCCAGCATCACTGAGTTGAAGCCCGGTATGCAGCTCAACATCAAGACAGATGGCAGCAGTGCCATCAGCGTAGACTATGACCCTGTGCTGGTATCCCCGGTGAACGCAATTGATGGCGAGCAAGCTATTGTGGCCGGTTACCAAGTAACTGGACTTGACCTCAATAAAGTCAAGGCAGGTGACATAGTTGAGCTCAGTGGTTACAACCTGAGTGATAGTCAGTTCAAGGCCACCTATTTTGCTATCGACAATGACAGGCAAGAGATGGAAGTTGAAGGGCGGGTAAGCAAGCTGGACACTCATCTGAAGCAGTTCTATCTCGGTAGTATGCAGGTGGACTATGGTGCCAATGCCGTGCAGGTAGATGACACGCTGGCCAACGGTTCCTGGGTAGAAGTTGAAGGTCAATATCAGGGTGAAGTATTGCTGGCTTCTGAAGTGGAAGTCGAACGCGCCCCGGATTTGGACAAGGGCACTGAGGTGGAACTCGAAGGTCAGGTTACCTGGGTCAACGAGTTGCAGACCCGCTTTACCTTGAACCAAAAATGGCAAGTGACCCTGGATGGCAAAACCCACTTTGAAGATGGTACTGTTGCCGATCTCAAACCCGGCGCCTTGGTCGATGTGGAAGGCCTGTGGCAAGACGACACTCAAGAGCTGCAGGCCACCGAGATTGACTTTGAAAAACAGAGTCAGCCACCAGTAATTGCAAGCCACGCTTTTGAAGTTGAAGGCAAGGCTGTGTATGACGCCGGTGTATTCAGCATCAACGGCATAGTACTGACACTGACACCTCAGACTCGTTTTGAAGATGGTTTGAACCAAGCCAGCCTCAACGGTACCTGGGTACAGGTTGAAGGCTCAGAGCAAAATGGTCAATTCCTGGTGATGGAGATCGAACCTGAGGTGCAGGAAGCAGATATAGAGCTCAAGGGCTTGGTCAATGATGACGGCCAAGGCGCCAGCCTCTGGGGTTATAAGGCCAGCGATGAAAGCCTTGAGCCTCATATTGGCAAAAGGGTCGAGCTGGAATGCCACTTAAGTGGTGAACTGCTGAGCCAGTGCCGCCTGGATGATTGATAACACAAGATGAACAAAGAGTGCCGGCTTTCTGTCGGCACTCTTTTTTTTCTGCAGACGGCTTTATCGCAAAGGCCTGAAGCCTGCGTAACTCAACTTGCCTTGCTGGTTTAGCGAATCACCAAGGGGTTTTAGTTTGGCCTCGGTGCGGCTCTTACAGCCACAGCCGCCACCACAACCGCCTTTCGCCTCCCCCTCATGGCCATGATCTTCACCATGACAAGCTGCGCCGGTTTCATTATGACCATGACAACCGCAGCCGCCACCACAACCGCCTTTGGCTTGATGTTTGAGTGACGGGCGTCCAGCCGCAGCACTGGTCAGCCGTAACTGAATATCACTGGCCGCAACCAGCAAAGCGGCGATATCGCGGCTCTCTTTGCCGGGCCGACAAACGCTGATGCCACCATCGAGCAGCTTACCCAACATTCGCTCGCCGATTTGATCCACCAACACAATGCGGCCACCTTTGTCCTTGATAAGTTGCAGCATCGCCTTTTTGGCGGCGCAATTGCCGCCTGCGGCTGCCGGATTATCCAGGGTAAAACAGTGGTTGTGCTCGTTATCGTAAAAGGCCAGCTCTTTGGCCTTGGTAAAATGCCCGGCCAAGCGGCCCCGGCTCATGGGTATCACTATCATCTCTGTTCCTCAGTGTGGGGCAACTCCAGCATCTGTCCCTCTATCAGGGCCTTGGCCAGCTTATGGCGGGCCTGCTTAATCAAGTTGCCAAAGGTCTGCCTGGATATCCCCATCTGCTCGGCGGCCTCTTGTTGCGCCAGACCGCGAAAGTCGGCCAACGCCAGGGCCTCGAACTCATCGGCCGCTAAGGCGACTGCTTCCAGGGCTGAGGCCGGAATGCCGTTGGGTTTATAAAAGCGGCAGGGCGTGCCATGCTGCAGGCGGCGGCATTTTCTGGGTCTGGGCATGGGAGTATCCTTATTAGTTATTAGCATATGCCAATAACTTTATTCTGACTTTGAACCCGTATGGGATCTGTGATCCAGGCGAGAATTTAGCGCTTTTAAAAGAAAAAGGGATGCTGAGCATCCCTTTGAATAAGTCTAACTTGAGCCTCTTTTTGAGTATCTTCTTGAGCCTCTTCTTGAGTCTCTTTTTGAACCTCTGGGGCTCAATGTAACCTCTGATACAGGGCGCTGTAGGCGGTCGACTCCTGCAGCAGTTGCTCATGGCTGCCACTGGCCACTAGCTTGCCTTCATCCAGCAGGTGAATGGCATCCATCTGCGCCATACCGGTTAGGCGATGACTTATCATCACCAGCGTCTTGTCTTTGGCAAACTGCAGCAGCAACCTGAGGATCTCCTGTTCGGTGCGCCGATCCAGCCCCTCGGTGGGTTCATCAAGCAGCAGCAACGGCGCATCCCGCAGCAGCGCCCGAGCCACGCCGATCCGGCGCTGCTCACCACCGGATAACTGACGCCCGCCTTCACCTATCCAGGCGTTGAGCCCCTCACCCGCAAGTAACCCCTCCAGCCCAACCTGGCGCAGCACCTCGGCTAGCGTGTCATCGGTGACTTTTTCCGGCAAGGCCAGCTGCAGGTTATCTCTGAGACTGGCGCTGAGCAATTGTACCCGTTGACTGACCACTGTCATGGAAGCCCGCAAGGTCTTTTCATCCAAGGAGGCCACAGGCACACCGCCCAGCAGTATCTCACCCTGCTGCGGCTGCCACTGACGGGTTATCAAGGCCAGTAGGCTGGACTTACCCGAGCCGGTTTTACCCAGGAGTGCCACCTTGTTGCCCGCAGGGACCTGCAGTGACAAGCCTTGCAGCACTGGCTGGGTGTCCGTGTAACCGAAATGCAGATCTTTGATGATAAGGGCGCCGCTCTCGGGCCCAGTTGCCGAGACGGCAGGAAATTCAATGTCGGAGCGCTGCTCTGTCAACTCGGACACCCGCTTGGCAGCCAAGAGCACAGAAGACAGATGTTGAAAGGCACCGGCCAACGGCATCATCATCTCAATACAGGCCAGAGTGGCAAACAAGACCATGGCCAGCAAAGGCCCGGGGGGCACGGCCGGACCAACACCTGCGGCGGCAAACCAGAGCAGCAGCAACACCAGCAAGCCGTGACAGAGGATCAACATTGCCTGGCTCAGACCTGTGATCGCCGCCATCGCCTTCTGACTGGCAAACCAGCTCTGCTCGGCGCGGTCGAGTTCCGCCCGAAAGCTTTCAGCAGCGCCACCTTTGGCATCGGAAAACAGACTCAGCTCTGCCTGACCGGACAACCATTCCAGCAGCCGAACCCGGTAGCTGCGCCGCGCTTCAATCAGCTCGCGCCCGGGTCGCCTGCCAAGCAGATAGAACACACTCGGCAACAACAACCAACTGAGCAAGAGGCCAGTACAAAGCAGGATAGCCAAGTTGAGATCAAACCAACCGATAAAGGCGGTCAATGCCAGCAACATCAGCAAGAAGGCCGTCAGCGGCGTCAACAACCTCAGATACAGGTGATCCAGCGTGTCGATATCGGCCACCAAACGGTTGAGCAGATCGCCGCGGCGCATCCCGGATAGATTACGTTCACTCAAAGGCAGCAAAGAGCGCCAGGCCCACAACCTGAGATCGGTCAGGATCCTGAAGGTGGCCTCATGGGTAGCCAGCCTTTCACCGTAGCGGCTTGCCGTGCGGGCAATGGAGAGGAAACGCACCCCGCCCGCCGGAGTAAAGTAGTTGAAGGCTTCCGCCGTCACCAAAGCCAGACCGGCCACTGCGGTAGCAGATAAGAACCAACCGGAGAGCGACAGCAGGCCAATACCGGCCATTAGGGTCGTTACTGTCAGCAGCAGGCCGACAAACATCATCAAAGACTGGCGGCGGAATAGCCGGATAAAGGGCAGTAACAGCTTCATCTCAACGCTCCTCCCCTGACTCTGACTTTGACTCTGGTTTTGATTCTGACTTTAACTCGGGCACGGCTTCCGCCTCAGCGCTCGCGGCAATCGGCGGCGCCGATGCCTTTGGCGCATCATCGAGGGAAACCGCCAGCGGCAGCTCATCCAGCATCTGCGCCAGTAAGCCCGGCTGCGCTTTGAGTTCGGCAAAAGTGCCCTGCTGCACCAGTTTTCCCTGATCCAGCACCAGAACTCTGTCCATCCGATCCAGTTGATCCAATCTGTGGGTCACCATAAGGCAGCTCTTGCCAGCCATCGCCTGCCACAGCGCGCTAAGCACCAGTTGTTCACTCTGGCTGTCGAGGCTGGCGCTGGGCTCATCGAGCACAAACAGCTGCGCCTGACGCCCAAGGGCGCGGGCCAACGCCAGCCGCTGCGCCTGCCCCACAGACAGGCCACCGCTGTATTCATCCAATTGGTGCGCCAGCCCATCCGGCAAGGCGCGAACATAGTCGGCCACCTTGGCCTGTTGCAGATAATCCCACAATTGCGCCTCGGTCAGTTCGGGCTGGCCGAGACGCAGATTATCGGCGATAGAGCCGTGAAACAGCTGCGGATTCTGGCCAAGCCAGGCGATACGGCTGCGACAGGCGGCAGGATCCAGCTCGGCCAGTTCAATACCATTGAGCTTTAAGCTGCCCTCATAGGGCAGAAACCCCAGCAGAGCGTTGAGCAAGCTGGTTTTACCGGCGCCACTCGGGCCCACCAAGGCCAGCTTCTCGCCCGCCGCTAAGCTAAAACTCAACGGCCCCAGTAAAGGCACGCCGTCTATGCTCAATACCTTGAGATCCCGGGCCTGCAGTTCAATGCTCTCACCGGGGAGGGGCTGTTCGCCACGCTTGAGCGGCTCAGGCAACTCCAGCAGTGCCATCAAGGATTCGGCGGCGCCCACCGCCTGGGCCTTGGCATGGTAGTGAGTGCCCATGTCGCGCAGCGGCTGATAAAACTCAGGTGCCAAAATCAGCACAAACATGCCGGTAAACAGGCTGATACCCATGCCGTAATGACCAAAGTCCAGGTGCCCCAGATAACTGAAGCCGAAATATACCGCCAAAATA
>NZ_JBKORF010000071.1:0-50742 GCF_047314685.1 Shewanella sp. BJSY2023SW001 | reverse complement strand
CTGTTGGATGGTAGTTATGGTAGTCAAGCATTTCAGGTAGGTGCGAATGCCAATGAGACTATTTCAGTGAGCTTACGTAATGTGTCAGCAGATGCTATCGGTTCAAGTAAGATAGCGCCTGCAGTAGGTACAACGGCAGGTGTTGTTGATGATGGGACAGCCGTGTATGCAGATACAAAAATCACTCTAACCAATAATAATTCAGGTAATACAACCGATATTGATATTGTAGCAGCGGATGATGCTTCGACGATTGCGAAGAAGTTTAATGATGTAAGCGCAACTACAGGAGTAAAAGCGCAAGCGTATAACACAATTGAGTTAAGTGATTTAGATTATACCACTGGAGGCGCAGGTCTAAATGCGACAATTGGTGGTGCTGTTGTTACTGGTGCGGCTGATGATGCCGATTTAGTTGACCAAATAAATACCAACGGAGCAGACAAGGGCATATCTGCGGCGATTGTTGACGGTAAAGTTCAAGTTACTCAAGCAGAAGGTAAAGATATTGCCATTGTGTCAGGCAATAATGGCTTTGATGTTGCGGCGGTCATTGATGGTAAAGCGGGTACTGCGCACACAGTGGCTGATGCTGGTTCCGCAAATGCTAATGGTGTGTTGTCTTTTGCAGCGAATACGTCTTTTGAATTATCGGGTGCTGCGGCAATTACTTCAGCCGCGACAGTGCAATCTTCACTTTCAACGATTGAAGATATTGATATTGCGACAGCTTCTGGTGCGCAATCAGCGTTAGATGTAATTGATGGTGCAATAGCAATGATTGATAACCAACGTGCTGACCTGGGTGCGGTGCAAAACCGGATGAGCTTTACTATCAACAACTTGAATAGCATTAGCACCAACGTATCTGATGCCCGTAGCCGGATTCAGGATGTGGACTTTGCCAAGGAAACGGCCACTATGACCAAGCAGCAGATTTTGTCTCAGACTTCTTCTGCCATGCTGGCCCAGGCGAACCAGTTGCCTCAGGTGGCTCTGTCACTGCTGTAATCCAAGCGATTAAGGCATAAAAGGTTATAATCAGGAGGGGGAGGGCTTAGTGCCCTCCCTTTTATTTGACGTACCGGGAATAATGGGTTTGCAATGTCATCGGATGATGTTTTAGTCCTTTATGGCTTTTGTTGTACTGGTTATGATGTGACCGGTTGCCAGGTGTCCAAAGGATGAAAGTGCGTCGTTAAGTTTGTGGCAAACCGTAACAGTGAGTAGGGAGAAACCTATGAGCGGTGAAATACAAATGGCTCCTGCAATTTCAGTTGCTGCAACGCCAGTAACTGAAAAATATGACAGGGCACAACAGAATAGCAGCTCAGATAAGTTGGCTGAAGTTGGCACGAAAGCTGCTTTGAATCCAACAGAGCTAGCCGGTGTTGCGTCCGCAAAGCCAGTCGAGGCTGAAGTAGATACTGATACCCTGATAGCGCTGACAGATTCTCTGACTGATATGATGAGCATGATGCGTAAGGGGTTGGAATTCAGGGTCGATGAGATGCAAGGAATGCCAGTTGTCAGTGTGATGGATATGGACTCGGGTGAACTGATAAGACAAATTCCTTCCGAAGAGGCTTTGGCCTTGGCTGAGAAAATGTCTGAAATTGCCGGTGTATTGATGAAGACTGAGGCGTAACTGGTACGTCACAATATTTAGGAGGTTAGCATGGCGGGTTTAACTGCGACCGGCATAGGTTCTGGGCTGGATATTAGTGGTATTGTTTCTGCTTTGGTTAATGCCGAGAAGGCCCCCAAGGAAGCTAGGCTCAATCAGACAGAAGGGTTGATTAACACTCAAATCTCGGCGATAGGTGCGTTGAAAAGCAGTATTTCCGAGTTTATGGATAAGTTGAAACCCTTGTCTGAAAGCAAAACCTTTACCGGCTTTACTTCCAACTTATCCAAGAGCGATTATTTATCGGCCAAGGCGACGCCGGATGCCGTTGCCGGCAGTTACAACTTGGTGGTTGAACAGTTGGCGCAGAGCCAAAAGCTGGGTTCGGCCAATGTAACCGATGTGACCTCCCCTATTGGCAGTGGTTCGCTGGACATTGATGTTGCAGGTGAAAGCTTTGCAATTGAGGTCAATAGTGATGATTCGCTGCAGGATATAGTGAAAAAAATCAATAGCGCAGAGGATAATGTAGGGGTCACGGCGACTATTATCAACAGTGATGCTGGCCCCCAGATGGTGCTGACTTCCAATAAGACCGGAACAGACAATCAGATTCAATTATCGGCTACAGATGATACTGGCACTGCGTTGGCAGATACTTTTGCAATGACGGAAGTTCAAGCCGCTAAAGATGCCATATTGTATGTTGATGGCTTGAAGGTGACATCAAATTCCAATGAGGTTGAGAATGCCATTCAGGGGGTGACATTAAACCTCAAGGATGCGGATGCCGATAAAAGCACAACTCTGACCATAGAGCCGGACAGGGCTGGGGCAACCAAGGCGATTAAAGAGTTTGTTGATGCCTATAACAGCATGATGGAAACGGCCCGTGGGATGTCGAGTTATGATCCTAAGACCAAGCAGTCAGGCGTATTTCAAGGTGACTCTCTTATCCGGAGTTTACAAGGGCAATTTAGGGGGGCTATCTCATCGTCTTACGGTGAAGGTATGGCATTGGCCAATCTGGGGATCAAGACTACCCGCGATGGTTCCTTGGAACTTGATGAAGATCGTCTAAAAGAAGTGCTGGAAAATGATTTAGCCAATGTCACAGACTTTTTTACCAATGAAGAGAATGGTTTCGCGGCTAAAATGAAAAGCGTTGGTGATACCTATGTCCAAACTGGCGGATTGCTCGATAGTCGTGATGAATCACTGGATAATCGTCTGGCCAGGATTGGAGATGAACGCGAGTCTCTGGAATTAAAAATGAAGGCTTATGAGGATAGACTCACTAAACAATACAATGCGATGGATTTATTGGTTGGTCAACTCAACTCTCAAGGAGCCTTGCTGAGCCAGCGTTTGAATTCTCTCCCTGGATTGGTATCCAAAGATAAGTAACTCTATTATGGAGGTTAATTGAATTTGGAGCAGCAGATACTGTTGGACGAGTTGGCAAATTTGTCCAAGAAGCTTGTGGGGGTAGTAGACCAACTTGAGCAATGCTTGATGGAGCAACTGGAAGAACATGAAGAGTTGGCTAGAGTCTTGCATGATTTGGTATTCGAGCGCCAAAAATTAATCGAACAGTTGGTAACATTACCACTGGAAAGTAGTCAAGATGCATTGGAACAACAACACCAACTGACTTTGGACATAGAACGTCGGATTTCTGTTGTTAGGAAAGCCTATGCCGATACTTTGATTACGCTCCGGGGGAATGATCGCAAACTGAATGTTTATCGAACCCTAGATTTTGAAAGGTAGGAACGAGCTATGAGAGGTTCACTGCAGTCGTATAGAACAGTTTCTCTGGAAAGCCAGCTTTCTGAGGCGAGTCCTCATAAAATCACTCAAATGATGTTCAGCGGGGCTTTGGAAAGAATCGTGCAGGCCAAAGCTGCGATGGAGCAAAATAATGTTGCCCAAAAAGGCGTCCTCTTGGGTAAAGCTATTGGTATTATCCAGGGGTTAAGAGGAAGCTTGGTAATGGAAGCCGGTGGTGAAATCGCTACCAACCTCAGCAATTTGTACGACTTTATGCTGCGACGTATTACAGAGGCGAATCTCAACAATGATGTGCAGGCTCTGGATGATGTTGCGGCTGTGCTGCGGGATATCAAAGAAGCCTGGGATGCTATCCCCGCCGATAAACATCACCTTACGGCTCATGAAGAAAATCGCTGAGTTATTGCTCACTCTGAACAAAGGCGCTTAAAGCGCCTTTTTGACACCCGTCATTTAATTGACGATATCGGTGTTTGTACCCTGAATTTAGACTAAAATCTGGAAGGGGTAGGCAGAAAAGCCATCCTAGGCTTGCTTATATCGTGCCGATAATACAATATTCAGCATTGCTAAAAATTTAGCTGAGTATGTGAAGAAAGCATTGCCAGACTTTCCAGAGCAACTAACACTAATAATTAATGCGAATCCATAATTGCCAAAGCTTAGCGGCCCACTGAATGATGCATACAGATCAACGAATTTTACTTGTCGGACCCCCCTCTGAGCGTACCAATCGCTTGTCTTGTGTTTTAGAGTTTATTGGTGAGCAAGTGGAAGTCGTGGCTCCCGATACCATTGATGCGCAATCGCCGGAAACTCGATGTCGGGCCATGATTTTGGTTGCAGATAGCGTAGAGGGTGATGCATTACAATCTCTGATGTTCAAACTGCCATGGCAGCCTATGTTGCTGCTTGGGCAGAGTAGCATTAGCTCCTCGAATCTGCTCGGCCGGATTGATGAACCCCTGAGCTATTCCCAGTTAACCGAGTTGTTGCACTTCTGTCAGGTTTTTGGCCAGGTCAAGCGGCCTCAGGTACCTACCAGTGCCAATCAGACAAAACTGTTCCGCAGTCTTGTTGGCCGTAGCGAAGGTATCGCCAATGTGCGCCATCTGATCAACCAGGTGGCCGGCTCTGATGCTACTGTGTTGGTGCTGGGGCCCTCTGGTACAGGCAAAGAAGTGGTTGCCCGTAATATCCATTATCTTTCAGAGCGTCGTGATGGCCCTTTTATTCCGGTCAATTGCGGCGCCATTCCACCGGAACTGTTGGAAAGTGAGCTGTTTGGTCATGAGAAAGGTTCTTTTACCGGCGCCATCAGCTCCCGTAAGGGGCGTTTTGAACTGGCCGAAGGCGGCACTTTGTTCCTCGATGAAATCGGCGATATGCCGCTGCAGATGCAAGTCAAGTTGCTGCGGGTGTTGCAGGAGAGAGTGTTTGAACGTGTGGGCGGCAACAAGGCGATTAACGCTGATGTACGGGTAGTTGCCGCGACTCACAGAAATCTGGAAACCATGATTGAAGAAGGAGAGTTCCGCGAAGACCTCTTCTATCGTCTCAATGTATTTCCCATCGAAATGCCGCCCCTTAGTGAGCGCCGGGATGATATCCCGCTATTATTGCAGGAGTTGGTCAGCCGGGTGTTCAATGAAGGCAAGGGCCGGGTGCGTTTTACCCAGCGTGCCATCGATTCGCTTAAGGAACATGGCTGGTCAGGTAATGTCCGTGAACTGTCCAATCTGGTTGAGAGGTTAACTATTCTCTACCCGGGTGGCCTGGTTGACGTTAATGACTTACCGGTTAAATACCGTCATATTGATGTGCCCGAGTACTCGGTTGAGGTTAGCGAAGAACAACTTGAGCGTGATGCTTTGGCATCTATCTTCAATGACGAAGAACCGGTTGATCTGCCTGATACCCGTTTCCCCAGTGAGCTGCCGCCTGAAGGAGTCAATCTTAAGGATCTCTTGGCTGAGTTGGAAATCGATATGATACGCCAAGCACTGGATCAGCAGGATAATGTCGTTGCCCGCGCGGCTGAAATGCTGGGTATTCGCCGCACCACTCTGGTGGAGAAAATGCGTAAATATGGCATGAGTAAAGATTAATATCCTGATAATTTTGACTTTTAAGTTGGCATAAAGTCTGCATTAACCCTGTCAGCATCGTATTTTTGACGGGGTTTATATGTCCGCAAGCCCGCTGGCACAGCTCGAAACCATCTCTCATCATGGCCGCGAATGGATCCCGGTAAGGGAAGCCGCCAATATGTCCAATCGTATGGAGCATATTCTGCAGGCCATGCCTTCGGGCGTCGTTATCCTCAATGGTGACGGCTTGGTCAGCGAAGCCAACCCGGTTGCCGAATCTTTGTTGGGTGTTCCTTTGGTGGGTCAGCGCTGGCTCACTATTATCAATCGCGCCTTCGCGCCGCAAAAAGACGATGGTCATGAAGTTTCCCTGCGAAATGGCCGCCGGGTGAAGCTGGCTATTACGCCGCTGACACCTGAGCAGGGGCAGCTGATTATGCTGACCGATCTCACTGAAACCCGGCTATTGCAGCAAAATCTTTCCCACCTTGAACGCCTGTCTGCTCTGGGAAAAATGGTTGCCACGCTGGCGCACCAAATACGCACTCCGCTTTCTGCCGCTTTACTTTATGCCGCTAATTTGGGCAGCCCAAGGCTGGATACCGGCTCCAGAGAGCGTTTTCAGGGCAAACTGCTCGACAGACTTTCCGAGTTGGAACAGCAGGTCAATGATATGTTGTTGATTGCCAAAGGTAAGCAAGAGGAAGCCTGCGACAGAGTGCCTTTCTCGACAGTGCTGGAAAAAGTGATGGCCAACTGCGAGCCAATTGCCGCCAAGCAAAACGCCGAATTGAGTCTGCAACTTGAAGGTGACCGTGAGATGCAGGTCAATCTTCATGGATTGAGCTCTGCCATCAATAATCTGGTGATCAATAGCCTGGAAGCCGGTGCCACAAACGTCATTCTGCGCCTGAGCTGTGACCAGGCACTGCGCCTTGATGTGATAGATAACGGCAAGGGGCTTGATAGCAAGATGCAAAAACAGGTGTTGGAGCCTTTCTTTACCACCAAGCGTCAGGGCACAGGACTTGGGCTGGCGGTGGTGCAGTCAGTCGTGCGCAGCCACGGCGGCAAATTGGATCTCAGCTGTGAGTTGGACACCGGTTGTACCGTTACGCTGAGCTTCCCACTGATGACAGCTTCTCAAGGGGGGGCGGTATGAGCGAAGCAAAAATTCTTTTGGTGGAAGATGACGCCGCACTCCGGGAAGCGCTGCTCGATACCTTGCTGCTGGCCTGTTACGAGTGTGTTGACGTCGCCAGCGCCGAAGAAGCGATAACGGCTTTGAAAGGTAATCGTTTTGACATGGTGATAAGCGATGTACAGATGGAGGGTATCGGCGGTATGGGGCTGCTGGATTATCTGCGTCAGCAACATCCGCAGTTGCCAGTCCTGTTGATGACGGCCTATGCCACTATTGATAATGCCGTCAGTGCTATCAAGTTGGGAGCGGTAGATTATCTCGCCAAGCCGTTTGCTCCTCAGGTGCTGCTTAATCAGGTGAGTCGTTATTTACGCCCCAAGGTGGTTAGTGGCAGCCCCGTAGTGGCTGATGAAAAGAGCTTGGCCTTGCTGGCATTGGCGCAGCGGGTAGCCGCTTCTGACGCCTCTGTGATGATAAGTGGCCCCAGCGGCTCGGGCAAAGAGGTGTTGGCTCGCTACATTCATCAGCACAGCCAAAGACCTGACGGGCCTTTTGTGGCGATTAACTGCGCTGCCATCCCGGAAAATATGCTGGAAGCCACCTTGTTTGGCTACGAGAAAGGCGCCTTTACCGGGGCTTATCAGGCTTGCCCCGGCAAGTTTGAACAAGCTCATGGTGGCACACTGCTGCTCGATGAGATTTCCGAGATGGAGCTGTCTTTGCAGGCCAAGCTGCTGCGGGTGCTGCAGGAGCGTGAGGTTGAACGCCTGGGGGGCCGCAAGACCATTAAGCTCGATGTCCGGGTACTGGCAACTTCCAACCGGGATCTGAAAGAGATGGTGGCCAAGGGCGAGTTTCGCGAAGATCTTTATTACAGGATCAATGTGTTCCCGCTTGCCTGGCCGGCATTGAATCAAAGACCGGCGGATATCATTCCGCTGGCCAAGCATCTGTTGGCACGCCATGCCGAAAATGCGGCAATTAACCCGGTTCCAGCTCTTAGCGATGCTGCCGTGCGGCGTTTGTTGGCCCACCGCTGGCCGGGGAATGTCCGTGAGCTGGATAACGTGATCCAGCGTGCACTGATCTTGAATCAAGGGCAGATAGAAGCCGGCGATATCATTATCGATTTGCAGGATGTTGCGCTGCGAGATACCACAGCCCAGGAAACGCCTGAGGCGCTCGGTGATGAGCTCAAGGCTCAGGAGCATGTGATTATTCTCGAGACTCTGGCCCAGTGTCAGGGCAGTCGCAAGCTGGTAGCCGAGAAATTGGGGATCAGTGCCCGCACTCTCAGATACAAGATGGCGCGTATGCGTGAGATGGGCATAGAGGTGCCCGCCTGAGTCATCTCCCAAAGTGGCCGTCAGGCCGCTTTCCAATCCTTTTGTCTTTCCTCTGGCTCTGCTTGAATACAGGGCCTTTAGCTCTCTCAATTTTGATTATTCCACTTATGGCAAACTAATTGCATAGAGTCCGGTAACCCAGGTTTTTCGTCAATTCGCTGACGACAGGAGTGAGAAGATGCAAATAGGTGCCAATTCTTTATTGCAGGAAATGCAATCACTTAAAGGTGAAATTGCCCCAACGGGATTTCAGTCTTCGCCTGTACGTCAGGTGGGCAATACCTCAGGAACTGATTTCGGCCAATTACTGGCCCAGGCCGTAGGCAATGTCAGTGAGTTGCAAAGCACATCATCCAATCTGGCCACCCGGCTGGAGATGGGCGACACCACTGTGTCTCTGTCTGACACTGTTATTGCCCGCGAGAAAGCCAGCGTTGCCTTCGAGGCCACAGTGCAGGTGCGCAACAAGCTGGTTGAAGCCTACAAAGAGATTATGAGCATGCCTGTTTAAGGCCTGCTTGCATCACAGATCCCGGATAACAGGAACGCACAGTGAGCACAGAATTAGTAGCAGGATCCAATGTTTCCGCCGCTGGAACTACGCTGGATGGGGCCCAACAGGAAAATAAGTCGGGTGTATTGGGCTCCCTCGGGGGAGTGGATATGCTGCGGCAGATCACCATGATCCTGGCATTGGCTATCTGTCTGGCACTGGCGGTATTTGTGATGATTTGGGCTCAGGAGCCTGAATATCGGCCACTGGGCAAGATGGATACCCAGGAGATGGTACAGGTTCTCGATGTACTGGATAAGAACCGGGTGCCGTACAAGATTGAAGTCGATGTGATTACTGTGCCTGAAGACAAGTACCAGGACGTGAAGATGATGCTGAGCCGCGCCGGTATAGATTCCAGCGCCGATGCCAAGGATTATCTGAGCCAGGATTCCGGCTTTGGTGTCAGTCAGCGGATGGAACAAGCCCGGCTGAAGCAGAGTCAGGAGATGAATCTGGCGCGGGCGATTGAAGAGCTCAATAGTGTCAGCCGTGCCAAGGTGATCCTGGCGCTGCCAAAGGAAAATGTATTCGCCCGCAATCGCGCCAAACCCAGTGCCACAGTGGTGGTCAGTACTCGCAGGGGCGGTTTGGGCCAGGAAGAGGTTGATGCAATAGTAGATATTGTTGCCTCTGCAGTTCATGACATGGATCCCAGCCGGGTGACTGTGACAGACTCCAACGGCCGCTTGCTGAACTCAGGCAGTCAGGATGGGGTATCTGCCCGCGCCAGACGCGAGCTTGAGCTGGTGCAGCAAAAAGAAAACGAATACCGCAACAAGATAGATTCGATTCTGATGCCGATCCTCGGCCCGGAAAATTTCACTTCCCAGGTGGATGTCAGCATGGACTTCACCGCCGTCGAGCAAACAGCCAAGCGTTTCAACCCGGATCTGCCATCACTTCGCAGTGAAATGACAGTGGAAAACAACAGCGTTGGTGGCAGCAGTGGCGGCATCCCCGGAGCCCTTTCCAATCAGCCGCCGATGGAGTCCAATATTCCTGAAAACGCTGCCGATGCCGCAGAAAGCAGCAGTGTTACTTCAGGCAACAGCCATAGGGAAGCGACCCGTAATTTTGAGCTGGATACCACCATCAGCCATACCCGTCAGCAGATAGGTGTGGTACGCCGGGTCAGTGTCTCAGTGGCGGTCGACTACAAGGCAGGTGCTGCCGGTGAAAATGGTCAGGTCGCCAGAGTGCCTCGCACAGGTGAAGAGATGGCCAATATCCGTCGCTTGCTGGAAGGCGCCGTTGGCTTCAACAGCCAAAGGGGCGACATGATAGAAGTGGTGACTGTGCCCTTTATGGATCAACTGGTTGAAGATTTGCCTGAGCCACCTCTGTGGGAGCAGCCCTGGTTCTGGCGGGCGATGAAACTCGGCATAGGTGCCTTGGTGATTTTGGTGCTTATCCTGTTCGTGGTGCGTCCCATGCTCAAACGCCTCATCTATCCCGATGGCCAGAATATGCCGGATGAACCTGCGCTGGGGCATGAGCTGGCAGATATTGAAGATCAGTACGCTGCCGACACCCTGGGCATGCTCAACCGCCCTGAAAGTGAATACAGCTATGCCGATGACGGTTCGATACTGATACCGGATCTGCACAAAGATGATGATATGATTAAGGCCATACGTGCTCTGGTGGCCAATGAACCTGAACTGTCCACCCAAGTGGTGAAGAACTGGTTGCAAGAAGATGCCTGAAAAAAAAGCGGATAAACCAGCCGAGAGCGGCTTCGACGTCAAGAATCTCAACGGGATTGAGAAGACCGCCATTTTGTTGCTGAGTCTCAGTGAAGCCGATGCGGCCTCTATTCTCAAACACTTGGAACCCAAACAGGTTCAAAAGGTGGGTATGGCCATGGCGGCCATGCAGGAGTTCGGCCAGGAGAAGGTGGTTGCGGTTCACAAGCTGTTTCTGGATGATATCCAGAAATACTCCTCCATAGGCTTTAACAGCGAAGAGTTTGTGCGCAAGGCACTGACTACCGCGCTGGGTGAAGACAAGGCCGGTAACCTTATCGAGCAGATTGTCATGGGCAGTGGCGCCAAAGGCCTCGACTCGCTCAAGTGGATGGACGCCAGACAGGTGGCGACTATCATCCAGAACGAACACCCGCAGATCCAAACCATTGTTTTGTCCTATCTTGAACCGGATCAGGCGGCGGAAATCTTTGCCCAGTTCCCGGAAAACACCCGTCTCGATTTGATGATGCGTATCGCCAACCTTGAAGAGGTGCAACCTGCAGCACTGCAGGAGCTTAACGACATCATGGAGAAACAGTTTGCCGGTCAGGGTGGCGCCCAGGCCGCCAAGATGGGTGGCTTGAAGGCTGCTGCCAACATTATGAACTACCTGGATACCGGGGTGGAGAGCCAACTGATGGAAACCCTGCGCGAGTCCGACGAAGAGATGGCGCAGCAGATCCAGGACTTGATGTTCGTGTTCGAAAACCTCATCGATGTCGACGACCGTGGTATTCAGACGCTGCTGCGGGAAGTGCAGCAGGATGTACTGATGAAGGCGCTCAAGGGCGCCGACGAGCCATTGAAGGAAAAGATCCTCGGCAATATGTCCAAACGTGCCGCCGAATTGCTGCGTGACGATCTCGAGGCCATGGGGCCAATTCGTATCAGCGAAGTGGAAGTGGCCCAGAAAGAGATATTGTCCATCGCCCGTCGCTTGTCCGATGCCGGAGAGATTATGCTCGGTGGCGGCGGCAGTGAAGAATTCCTCTGACAGGCGAGTTTGAATGACTGACAAAAAGGTGTCCCACAACATTTTGCCGCCGGATGAAGCGGACGAGTTTGTTCATTGGCAGTTGCCCGATGTGGGTGACGCCATGCCGCTTAAGCCGAGTAATCTGTTTGGCTATAAGCCTGGACGCATAGAGCCCAAGGCCGCCGAAGAGGCTGTATCACCACCGACTTTGGCTGAAATCGAATCTATCCGCGAGCAAGCCGAGCAGGAAGGTTTTGCCGAAGGCAAGGAACAAGGACTGGCCAAAGGCCTGGAGGAAGGCCGTCTTCAGGGCTTGGAACAGGGCTACAGTGAAGGTTTTGCCCAGGGGCTTGAGCAAGGCCGGGAAGAAGGCTTGCAACAGGCCGCCGCCATGATAGAGCGTTTCGACGCCTTGCTCGCTCAGTTCGAGGCGCCGCTGGCGCTGCTGGATACCCAGATAGAAGAATCTTTGCTGACCTTGGTCGGCACTTTGGCGCGCAATCTTATTGCCCATGAGCTGAAGACCCACCCGGAACATATACTGGCGGCGCTCAGGCAAGGGATAGATGCCCTGCCTCTCAAAGAGCAGAAAGTGAATCTGCGTTTGCATCCGGAAGATATGGCTTTGGTCAGCGAGCTCTACGGTGAAGAACAACTGGCACGTAACCGCTGGACACTGGAAGCCGATCCCGGCCTCAACCGGGGCGATTGTGTGGTGGATAGCCAACGCTCGCAAGTGGATATGCGTCTGGAAACCCGTTTGGAAGGGGTGTTTGCCAATCTTGAAGCCGAACAATCCATGTTGGCGAAAAAGGCAGCCCAGCAGCAGGCCGCAATAGACGATAGGCCAAGCCCGCCTATACCGGACAGCGAGCAGGAGCAAACGCTTGCCGATGAACAAACTGCCGCGATAAACGATAAGACAGAGACTGCAAGCCAAGAGGACGAACAGCCCAGCGAAGGAGACACTCATGATGCAGCAGCGCCGAAGCCAACTGCTGAGTGAACTCAAACACTTGGCTGAAAAGCAGGCGCCGTTTCAAGCGGTTGCCAGCGGCCAGTTGGTGCGGGTGGTTGGCCTGACGCTGGAAGCCAGTGGTTGCCGGGCGCCGGTTGGTAGTCTCTGCGCCATAGATACCATGGCGGGAAAGCTTATTGCCGAGGTGATAGGTTTTGACGATGAGCTGCTGTATTTGATGCCGGTGGAAGAACTCAGGGGCGTGCTGCCCGGCGCCAAAGTGATGCCGCTCGGTGAGCAAACCGGGCTCAGTGTTGGTTTGAATCTTCTTGGTCGGGTGCTGGACGGCAACGGCCAGCCGCTCGATGGTATGGGCGCCCTGCATACCGACGAACAAGCCTCGCGCCACAGCCCGGCAATCAACCCCTTGGCCAGACGGGCGATTACCGAACCGCTCGATGTAGGCGTCAGAGCCATCAACGCCATGCTTACCGTGGGCAAGGGCCAACGTATGGGGCTCTTTGCCGGCTCCGGCGTGGGTAAGAGTGTGCTCCTTGGCATGATGACCCGCGGCACCACGGCCGATATTATTGTGGTTGGCCTGGTGGGGGAGCGTGGCCGGGAGGTGAAAGAGTTTATCGAAGAGATCCTGGGCGCCGAGGGGCGGGCCCGCTCTGTGGTCATAGCCGCCCCGGCCGATACCTCCCCCTTGATGCGCCTTCGCGCCTGCGAAACCTCGACTCGGATAGCCGAGTATTTTCGCGATCTCGGCTATGATGTTCTGCTGTTGATGGATAGCCTGACCCGTTACGCCCAGGCGCAGCGGGAAATCGCCCTGGCGGTCGGTGAGCCGCCGGCAACCAAGGGGTATCCGCCTTCGGTATTTGCCAAGTTGCCCCGTTTGGTGGAGCGCGCCGGTAATGGCGGTGAAGGGCAGGGCTCGATCACTGCCTTCTATACTGTGCTTACCGAAGGGGACGATCAGCAAGATCCCATTGCCGATGCCTCGCGGGCCATTTTGGACGGTCACATAGTGTTGTCACGGGCCTTGGCCGACTCTGGGCATTATCCGGCGATAGACATTGAAGCTTCCATCAGCCGGGTGGCACCTATGGTGATCAGCGAGGGGCACCTGGAAGCGATGCGGCGCGTCAAGCAGGTTTATTCGCTCTACCAGCAAAACCGGGATCTGATCTCCATCGGTGCCTATTCCCAAGGCTCGGATCCGCGTATCGATAACGCCATACGCCTGCAACCCGCCATGAACGCCTTTTTGCGGCAGGGGATGCGCGATGCCATCAGTTTCAGCGATTGCCAGCAGATGTTGGGGCAGCTTGCAGCCCAATGTAAGGTGTAATATCACTCTGTGCATGGGTTTTGGGGCTCGACAAAAAAGTGCTGAGAATAGGGTAGCCAGAGCCTGATTGAGAGAGTCGGGTTAAGGCCCGCAAGGCAGGCAATTTTAAGGAATAGTAATACAGATGGCGAAACCCGATCCTTTGCACACAGTGTTGAAACTGGCGGTCGAAGCCGAAGAGCAGGCGGCACTGCAGCTTAAAGCCGCGCAAATGGAATGCCAGAGGCGTAAGTCTCAGTTGCAGGCGCTGCAGGAATACCGTCTCGACTATATGAAGCAACTCGATGCCCAGCAGGGGCAGAGCATTGGCGCCTCCTATTACCAGCAGTTTCATCGATTTGTGCGTCAGGTAGATGATGCCATAGGGCAACAACTCGCCGTGGTTGCCGAGGCGGATAAGCAGCGGGGCTATCGGCAGCAACATTGGCTGGAGAAGCAGCAAAAGCGTAAGGCGGTGGAGATGTTGCTGGAGAAAAAAGCTCTGCAGGCCGAAGCCAAAGCTGCCAAACAGGAGCAGAAACTGATCGATGAGTTTGCTTCCCAGCATTTTTTCCGTCGTAAGCTCAAGCATTGAGCCCATTCCGACATCTATTCCCGGACAATTCCTTGAGAATTCATTCTATATTTTTTGTTGGCGTGAATTTTGCTTTGTTTGAGACAGAGACATTAATTCTGACTCGGCCTATCTTTATCATTGAGGGCCTAGGTGCTGGAGGAAGGCATGCAGCAGTTATCCAATATCCTGTTCGGCAATGCAGGCAGCAAGGGAGTGGCCGCTACAGATGCGCTGCAATCAACTGATAACGAAGCTTTTTCTGCTGCTTATCAAGAGGCGCAGACTAAATTCTCATTCGACTCGCAAGGCGTTAAGCCGACATTTCCCGGCGGCAGTCTTGACAGTGAAAACTTCCATGCAAAGCAGGCTGTCGATGTCTCGCTCATTTTGGGGCAGATAGCCATGGGCAAGAACTTGCCGTCTGAAGACGGCACTATGGTCAACACTATGGCCACCAATATGGCCACCGAAGTCGATGAGCAAAGTCTGCTAACACAGATTGCCGCACTTACCGGGCTCAAGGAAGATGAGATTAAGGCCATGTCTCCAGAAGAACAGATACAGCTCCTGGAAAACCTTAAACAGAGTGGTGTCGAGCTTGGCATGTTAGCGACAGATAGCCTGGAAGGCGCAGAATTGATTACCGCTGACGAAAGCGACGAGAGTGAACAAGACAGCGCCCAATTGGCCGCTGCTGATGAGAAAGCGGCAAATAAAGGCGATAGCAAAGCCGAGGATGAAACCATAGATGCTCCTTTACTGGCTCTTGACAAGACGGCTGCAACGGCAAAAAAGGCCAAGTCTCAGCAAGGTGAGCAACAAATGGGTTGGCCGGATGCTGATAAGTCAACGCGTAAGGCGGCGACTCAGGATGGTATGGCTGCAGTGGCTCGTGAAGCAGTGCTTAATGCCGCTGAGGAAAAGAGTGACAAGATCTTGGCGCAAAGCGCAATTGCCGATAAGGCCAAGACAGATACTGCCGGCAAGTTGGACGTTGCGGTGGCAACGGCGGCAAAGTCTGTTGGCGCTGACGGCAAGAGTGACAAAGCTACGGCCAAGGATGTTCTGGCAGGCGTGCTGAAGGCGGAGGCGAAAGGTGTGCAGAGCGCTGCCGAGGTACGAAGCCCTGTGAGTGACGCCATACATCAGGCGCTCAAGGGGGATGCGGCATCAACCCAGACAGATATCAGCCCATTCCAGCAACAGCTGCATCAACAAGGATTACAGCCTCCCCTGCGGGGAGAGATGGCCCAATATCAACTGTCGTTGAGGCAGGGGATGGAGCAATCATTGCAAACCGCCGATATGGTGCAACGTTTTGCCCCCGTGATGCGGCAACAGTTGATTGCCATGGTCAGTAATGGTGTGCAACAGGCTGAAATTCGTCTCGACCCACCTGAGCTTGGAGCCATGATGGTCAGGGTTCAGGTGCATGGTGATCAGACTCAGGTGCAGTTCCATGTCACCCAACCGCAAACCCGGGACATGCTGGAACAGGCTATGCCCAGATTGAGAGAAATGTTGCAGGAGCAGGGAATGAACCTGGCCGATAGTCATATTTCCCAAGGGGGGCGTGAGCAAGGTGAGCAGCAAGGTGGCAATGGCGGTGCTTTTGCCCAGGAGACTGCCAACGGTGAAATTTCCGCCGAAGAAACGGTACAAAGCACAAATCACACAACAAGTTATGGCTCGGGTATAGATTATTACGCCTGAGCAGGTAACCTATAGGGATGGCATTTTTCCGCGGGCAGTGCGGTTGATTAAGGGATAGGAAAGAGGATGGCAGAGCAAGAAGAGCTTGAGCTGCAAGAGGCGCAGGCGCCTAAAAGTAAAAAGAAACTCTTTATCTTCGGTGGCATAGGTCTGGTGGTGTTGCTGCTCATTGGCGCTGGCTTGTGGTTTTTCCTGGGAGGCTCAGATGATTCTGCGAACGATGCGGCCAAGGGTGAGCAGGAAACCGAAGTAACTCAGGTCAACGACAGCAGGGAAGCCTTCTATGTCGCTATGCCCAGGCCGTTTCTGTTTAATTTGCCGGGAGCCAATCGCTCCAGGCTGGTGGAGATCAAGGTGCAGCTTATGGTGCGGGGCAGTGATGACGATGTCACTATCAGGAAGCATGTTCCATTGATTGAAGATGCACTGCTGACTACCTTCAGTGGTGCCGATGTCGAAAAGCTCAGCAGCCAGGCGGGTAAGGATGAGCTCAGGCAGTTGGCGCTGCTCAATGTGCAAAACACGCTGCAACCGGTGACAGGCCGAAAAGTGGTTGAAAAAGTGCTGTTTACCGGCTTTGTGATGCAGTAACAGGGACAAGAGGCGAAGGCAATATCGTGAGTGATTTATTAAGCCAAGACGAAATTGATGCGCTGCTGCATGGCGTGGACGACGTCGAAGAAGATGATTCGCAGGAGTCGACTCTTGAAGCTCAGTCCTATGACTTTTCTTCCCAGGATCGTATTGTCCGTGGCCGGATGCCGACCCTGGAAATTGTCAATGAGCGCTTTGCCCGTCATCTGCGGATCAGCATGTTCAACATGATGCGCCGGGCCGCCGAAGTCTCCATTAACGGCGTACAAATGCTCAAGTTTGGTGAATATGTACATACTTTGTTTGTGCCAACCAGCTTGAATATGGTGCGCTTTAGTCCGCTCAAGGGCACGGCGCTGATCACCATGGAAGCCAGATTGGTGTTCATTCTGGTGGACAATTTCTTCGGTGGTGATGGTCGCTTCCACGCCAAGATTGAAGGGCGGGAGTTCACCCCGACAGAGCGGCGCATAGTGCAACTGCTATTGAAGATCATCTTTGAAGATTACAAAGATGCCTGGGCGCCTGTGATGGATGTCGAATTCGACTATCTGGACTCAGAGGTTAACCCGGCGATGGCCAATATCGTCAGCCCGACCGAAGTGGTTGTGGTTAACTCCTTTCATATTGAGGTAGACGGTGGTGGTGGCGATTTCCACATCACCATGCCTTATTCTATGATCGAGCCAATCCGTGAACTCTTGGATGCCGGGGTTCAAAGTGACAAGCAAGATACTGATATGCGCTGGTCTCAAGCGCTGAAAGACGAGATCATGGATGTCGAGGTGGGGCTGGATGCGCGCTTGCTTGAAAAAGAGATGACCTTAAGAGACGTGATGGAGTTCAAGGCCGGTGATGTGATCCCGGTTGATCTGCCTGAGCATATAGTGATGAAGATTGAAGACTTGCCTACTTACAGATGTAAGTTGGGGAGAGTCAAGGAAAACCTGGCGCTGAAGATCTGCGACAAGATCCCGCGTCCGGAAACGGTCAAGACCGAACTGCAGCTGGTAACCCGCAAAGGGAAATCCAAGGATATCTCGGAAATATAAGGTGAGAGAGAATGAGTACTGAAGAGATGGACGATTGGGCTGCCGCCATGGCTGAGCAGGCTGAAGAAGAGGCCAAAGCGGTTGATTTGGATGAGCTGAAGAATGATGCCAAGCCCTTGTCGGAAGCGGAAGCCGCCAAACTGGATACCATTTTGGATATTCCCGTGACTATCTCCATGGAGGTGGGACGCAGTTTTATCAGCATTCGCAACCTGTTGCAGCTTAATCAAGGCTCGGTAGTGGAACTGGATAGAGTCGCCGGTGAACCTTTGGATGTGATGGTCAACGGCACCTTGATTGCTCATGGTGAAGTGGTTGTGGTCAACGACAAGTTCGGTATCCGTTTGACGGATGTGATAAGCCAGACAGAACGCATCAAGAAACTTAAATAAGCCGGTGGCCATGACTCAAACAACGACCCAGGCGGCAACCGCCTTGACTCACGACGGCGGCAACAGCCTGGCGACCATGGCCAGCATGATGGGTGGGCTTATCCTGGTACTGGCGCTGATTTTTGTGCTGGCTTATCTGGTTAAACGCCTTAATCTGGTGCCGGGCAGCCAATCGGCTATCAAGACGCTGGCGGTTACCCCGCTCGGGCAAAAAGAAAGGTTGGTGTTGGTGGAGCTGGACGGTCAGCAGTACCTGCTGGGAGTTACCGCGGCGCAAGTTTCCCTGGTGGATAAGCTGGAGCGGCCGGTGACCATAGACAACGAGAGCTTCGCCGCCAAGCTCAGACAAGCCAGGGTGAAACCATGATGAAATATTGGCCACTCCTGCTACTTCCCCTGATATTGTTGCCAGGCTTTGCTCAAGCTCAGGATGCGCTGTTTCCTGCGGTAACCGTGACTACCGGGCCGGATGGTTCGACCCAGTATTCGGTGACCATGCAGATCTTGCTGCTGATGACCGCCATGAGCTTCCTGCCGGCCATGGTGATTATGCTGACTTCTTTCACCCGTATCATAGTCGTCTTATCTATCTTGCGACAGGCGATAGGGTTGCAACAGACTCCCTCCAACCAGGTTCTTATTGGTATGAGCCTGTTTATGACCTTCTTTATCATGGCGCCAGTATTTGACCGTATCTATGATGACGCAGTGCAGCCTTACATGAATGACAGCATGACCTTGCAGCAGGCATTCGATGCCGGACAATCGCCGCTTAAAAAGTTTATGTTGTCGCAGACCCGCACCACAGATCTCAACTCCTTTATTGAGATCTCAGGTTATCAGAATATCAAAAATCCTGAAGATGCTCCCATGACTGTGGTGATCCCGGCCTTTATCACCAGTGAGCTCAAGACCGCATTCCAAATAGGCTTTATGCTATTCGTGCCATTTCTGGTACTGGATTTGGTGGTGGCCAGTATCCTGATGGCCATGGGTATGATGATGTTGTCCCCCATGATTGTTTCCTTGCCGTTTAAGATCATGCTGTTTGTACTGGTCGATGGTTGGACCCTGGTGATGGGTACACTTGCCGGCAGCTTCGGTTTATAGGAGGCATAAATGACTCCCGAAGCACTGATCGACATTTTTCGCGAAGCCCTGGCGGTGATTGTGTTGATGGTTTCGGCCATAGTGGTGCCCGGGTTAGTTATAGGTTTGATTGTGGCCGTGTTTCAGGCGGCAACCTCCATTAACGAACAGACATTGAGTTTTCTGCCCAGGCTCTTGATGACTCTGTTCGCACTCATGTTTCTTGGCCATTGGCTGGTACGCACCATGATGGAGTTCTTTATCGAGATGGTTCACAGGATCCCACAAGTGGTGGGCTGAACCATGGAGATATTGTTCGACAGCATTCAACAAACCCTGGCCGCCTATCTTTGGCCCCTGTTTCGGGTGGCCAGCATGTTGATGGTGATGGCGGTTTTTGGTGCCAATACCACGCCCGCCAGAGTCCGTTTGTTGCTTTCGCTGGCCCTGACTGTGGCGATAGCACCTGTCCTGCCGCCCATGCCCGGGGGGGACCTTTTCTCTCTGGCGGCGGTATTTATTACTGCTCAGCAAATTCTTATCGGCACTGCCATGGGTTTTGTCACCTTACTTATCATGCAAACCTTTGTGCTGACCGGGCAGATAATCGGTATGCAGACCAGTTTGGGTTTTGCCTCTATGGTGGATCCCAGCTCAGGGCAGCAGACACCTGTGATAGGTAACTTCTTTTTGCTGCTCACCACCATGATCTTCCTGGCGGTCGATGGTCACCTGGTGATGATACGTATGTTGGTGGCAAGCTTTGAAACCTTGCCGGTATCCAATGAAGGGATAAAAATCGCCAATTATCGAACTCTGGCCGAGTGGGGCAGTTATATGTTTGGTGCCGCTTTGACCATGTCTATCTCGGCCATTGTGGCTTTGCTTACCGTTAACCTTTCTTTCGGGGTAATGACCCGGGCGGCGCCACAGCTGAACATCTTTGCCATAGGTTTTCCCGTCACCATGATAGGCGGGCTGATTATTCTGTGGCTGACGCTGGGGCCTGTAATGGCTCACTTCGATGAGGTTTGGCATGCGGCGCAGCTGTTGCTGTGTGACATGCTGGAGCTGACCTGTAATCTGGATGGAGTGCCCTGATGGCAGAAAACGAAGATGGGCAGGAAAAAACCGAGGAGGCAACCTCCAGGCGCTTGCAACAGGCCAGAGAGAAAGGGCAGGTTGCAAGGTCAAAAGAGTTAGGCACTTCAGCGGTATTATTGGCTGCAGCTCTTGGTTTTGCCATGTTGGGGCCAAGTCTGGCTGCCAGTCTGGCCTCGGTCATGAGCCGTCTCTTCTCCATGGAGCGGGATCAGATATTCGATACCAATAGTCTGTTCAATGTCTGGGGTATAGTTGCCGCCGAGCTGGGTTGGCCTATGGCCGGTTTTATTCTGTTTCTCGGTTTCGTGGCCTTTGTCGGTAATATTGTCCTCGGTGGTATTAGTTTCTCGGCTCAGGCATTTATGCCCAAGGGCAGCAAGATGAACCCCTTGAACGGCTTTAAACGTATGTTTGGGGTACAGGCGCTGGTGGAGTTGGCCAAGGGGATTGCCAAGTTTTCTGTGGTGGCACTATCGGCTTATCTGCTGCTGAGTTTTTATTTCGACGATATCCTGAGGTTGTCGCAGGATCACTTGCCGGGCAATATACGCCATGCACTGGAGCTCTTGGTATGGATCTTTATTTTGCTCTGCGCTTCGACCTTGGTGATAGTGGTGATCGATGTGCCGTTTCAAATTTGGAATCACGCCAAACAGTTGCGGATGACCAAACAGGAAGTCAAGGACGAGTACAAAGACACTGAAGGCAAGCCTGAAGTCAAAGGCCGTATTCGCCAGTTGCAAAGGGAGATGGCCCAGCGGCGGATGATGACCGAAGTGCCCAATGCCGATGTGATAGTGGTTAACCCTGAGCACTTTGCGGTGGCGATAAAATATGATGTCGACAAGTCACCGGCGCCCTTTGTGCTTGCCAAAGGTGTCGACGATGTGGCCTTTAAAATCCGTGAAATTGCCAGGGAGCACCAAGTCGCCATAGTGTCGGCGCCGCCATTGGCGCGGGCGATTTACCATACCACCAAGCTTAATCAACAGATCCCCGAAGGTCTTTTCACCGCTGTGGCCCAAGTGCTCGCCTATGTGTTCCAGCTCAGGCAATACCAAAAAGGCAAGGGCACACGGCCCAAACCCATTCCTCTCAATCAACCCATTCCGGATGAATACAAGCAGTATTGAGGTGAACTTGGCGTGAAACTTGCTGAACTCAGCCCAAGTGTCAAACTTCAGGCTAATAGTGAATGGATGTTAAAGCGACGCTCGGGCAACTGAGGCAAGTAAAACCGGCAAACTTCAAGGGCGTAGGCACGCCGCTTCTGGTGCTGGCGACATTGGCCATGATAGTTTTGCCTATGCCGGCCTTTCTGCTGGATATCCTGTTTTCCTTCAATATCGCTTTGGCGCTGGTGGTGCTCTTGGTGGCTGTTTATACCCAAAGGCCGCTGGATTTTGCCGCTTTCCCGACCGTTTTGCTGGTTGCCACTTTGCTCAGACTGGCGCTTAACGTCGCCTCTACCCGGGTGGTGTTGCTTGAAGGTCACAATGGTGGTGATGCCGCCGGTAAAGTGATTGAAGCCTTCGGCTCGGTGGTGATCGGCGGTAACTATGCCGTGGGTCTGGTGGTGTTCCTCATTCTGATTATCATCAACTTTGCCGTGGTGACCAAAGGTGCAGGGCGTATCTCTGAGGTAAGTGCTCGCTTTACCTTGGATGCTATGCCGGGTAAACAGATGGCGATTGATGCTGACCTCAATGCTGGGATCCTTAACCAGGAGCAGGCCAGGGTGCGCCGCGAAGAGGTGACCCGCGAGGCTGACTTCTACGGCTCTATGGATGGTGCCTCCAAGTTTGTTAAAGGGGACGCGATTGCCGGTATTTTGATCTTGGTGATCAATATTCTCGGTGGTTTCATCATAGGTATAGTCCAGCACGGGCTGAGTTTTTCCCAAGCGGTAGAGATTTACACCCTGCTGACCATAGGTGACGGCTTGGTAGCGCAGATCCCCGGGCTGCTGTTGTCGATAGCTGCGGCGCTGATGGTGACCCGCCAGAATGAGTCCGGCGATATGGGACAGCAGGTCGTACAGCAGATGTTCGACAATCCCAAATCTTTGATGATCGCTTCGGCAGTGCTCTTTGTGATGGGAATAGTACCCGGCATGCCACATCTGGCATTTTTAACCTTTGCAGTACTGACCTCTGTGGGCGCTTTCTTTATCTATAAGCGCAATGAAAAGAACAAACAACAGGCGCTGGAACTGGCCAAGAAAGGGCCGACCGAGAAAAGCCTTAGCGAACCTAAAGAGCTTAGTTGGGACGATGTGCGTCATGTTGACACCATAGGCTTGGAGGTGGGTTATCGCCTTATTCCTTTGGTGGATAAAGGTCAGGGCGGCGAGCTTCTTGGCCGTATCAAAGGGGTTCGCAAGAAGTTGTCTCAGGAGCTGGGATTCCTGGTGCCGGCGGTGCATATCCGCGACAACCTGGACCTTTCCCCGAATGCCTATCGTATCTCCTTGATGGGGGTGGCCAGTGGTGAAGCCGAAGTGCGTCACGATTGCGAATTGGCAATCAACCCGGGCCAGGTATTTGGTAAGCTGGATGGCATAGAAACCAAAGATCCCGCCTTTGGTCTGGATGCGGTATGGATTGCACCCGAGCTCAGAGAACACGCCCAAACCCTGGGTTACACGGTTGTGGATGCCGCCACTGTGGTGGCCACTCATCTGAGCCAACTTTTGACCAACAACGCCTCCAAACTGCTGGGTTATGAAGAAGTGCAACAGTTGCTGGATATGCTGGCCAAGCATTCGCCCAAATTGGTCGATGGTTTTATTCCCGATGTGATGACCTTGGGGAATGTGGTTAAAGTGATGCAAAACTTGCTTAATGAAGGGGTGTCGATTCGGGATCTGCGTACCATAGTGCAAACTTTGCTTGAGTATGGGCCCAAAAGTAATGATACCGAGGTGTTGACCGCCGCCGTGCGTATTGCCCTCAAACGTATGATAGTGCAGGAGATAGCCGGTCCTGAGCCGGAAATCCCCGTCATAACTTTGGCGCCAGAATTGGAACAGATGTTGCATCAGTCAATGCAGGCGACAGGGGGCGAAGGTCCGAATATCGAGCCGGGACTGGCAGAGCGTATGCAACAGTCACTGGCAGGCGCAGCCCAGAAGCAGGAAATGGTTGGTCAGCCCGCCATATTGCTGACATCCGGCATGCTGCGTTCTACCCTGTCTCGTTTTGTTAAGCACACTATTCCCAATCTGCGGGTGATCTCTTATCAGGAGATCCCAGACGAGAAACAGATACGTATAGTGTCAGCCGTTGGCCAACAGGGGTAACCGAGAGTGAAGATTAAACGTTTTTTTGCCAAAGATATGCGCGCAGCCCTGGCTCAGGTGAAAGAGACTCTGGGCGCAGATGCCGTGATCATGTCCAATAAAAAGGTTACCGGCGGCATCGAAATAGTGGCAGCGGTTGATTATGACGACCCCAAGCCAGCAGCGGCACCAACCGCATCGCCTTTTATGGAATTGGGAGAGGATAAAGTCTCCCTCGGCGCTGGGCATGTACACACTAGCAGAAAAGCCAAACCAGAGCCTGTGGCCGACTCTTTGCAAGCTTTACTTGAGCGGCAACAGAGCCGTTTGAATGAACAGCTTGGGCAGCAAAGTAACGTCAAGGAACTCGAGATGCCGGCTTGGGCCCAAGGGCTTACTGAAGAGCACAAACCTGCACCACAGTTGCGGGAAAAGACACCGGAGCGGGTAAGCAAGGGCAACAGCGCCAAGCAACAGCAAGAGATGGAGGCCATGCGTGAAGAGCTGGCTTCGCTGCGCGGCTTGTTGACGCACCAGCTGTCCAGTCTAATGGCGGATCAGCGCAGCCGCACCGATCCCGTCGGCGCTATGCTGGAACGTAAATTATTGGAAGCTGAATTCTCCCCTGAAGTTGCCGAGCGTCTGGCATCGCTGAGTCAGCACTATCAAAGCGCTGAGCTTGGACATGCCTTGCCGCAAAGTCTGGCAAACCTGCTTGATAATCAGGGGGATGATTTAATGCGTCAGGGTGGAATTGTCGCCCTGGTCGGCCCTACAGGAGTCGGTAAAACCACGACATTGGCTAAACTGGCGGCCCGTTTTATTGCCCACCATGGCCCGGATTCCGTATTGTTGGTTACCATGGACCATTATCGCATCGGAGCCTTTGAGCAATTGGCAACTTATGGCAAAATAATGGGATGCCCGGTGAAGCAAGCTCATGACCTCAATGAGTTGGAGCAGATACTGTATCAGTTCCGCAGCCGGAAGCTGGTTTTGATAGATACCGCTGGTATGGGTCAAAGGGATATGCGCCTGTACCAACAACTGGATAATCTTGCCGCCAATACCCGTTTGCCTATTCGTAGCTATCTGGTGCTCTCGGCGACCGGCCAACGTCGGGTGCTTGAAGAGGCGGTAAGTCATTTCCAGCGAATTGATCTCGCGGGGGCGGTTTTAACTAAACTTGATGAGTCCGTCTCTTTGGGGGCCGCGTTGAGCGTGTTGATCCAAAGTGGATTATCATTAAGTTATATTACTGATGGTCAAAGGGTTCCTGAGGATATGCAGGTCGCCGATACCCTGACCTTGGCCAAGCAGGCATTGGCCATACTGAACAAGACTGAAGCAAGTCATTTTAATAATAAAGCCAGGTCAGAAGAGATGACCTATGCATTTGAGTAAAGCTATGACCCGGGACCAAGCGAGCGGTTTACGAATGATGAATCAACCAAATAACGAAAAAGTAAAAGTAATTGCCGTGACCGGAGGCAAGGGGGGCGTGGGTAAAACCAGTGTCTCCATCAATACTGCGGTTGCTCTGGCAGAAAAAGGCAAACGTGTCCTGGTTTTGGATGCTGACTTAGGGTTGGCTAATGTGGATGTGATGCTCGGCCTACGCGCCGAACGCAATTTGTCCCATGTGCTATCGGGAGAGTCTGAACTTGATGATATTATCGTTCGTGGCCCAAAAGGAATAGGCATTATTCCTGCCACCTCGGGCACCCAGGCCATGGTCGAACTGACTGCGGCACAGCACGCCGGGCTTATCCGCGCCTTCAGCGAAATGAAAACCCAGTTTGATATCTTGGTAGTCGATACGGCCGCCGGGATCTCGGATATGGTACTCAGCTTCTCTCGTGCATCACAGGATGTACTCGTGGTTGTCTGTGATGAACCCACCTCTATTACCGATGCTTATGCGCTGATTAAGATACTCAGTCGTGAGCATGGTGTGTTCCGCTTCAAAATTGTCGCAAATATGGTACGGAGTTTGCGGGAAGGGATGGAGTTATTTGCTAAGCTCAGTAAAGTAACAGACAGATTTTTGGATGTGGCACTTGAACTTGTGGCAACTATCCCGTTCGACGAGAATCTGCGTAAGTCGGTGCGGAAACAGAAACTGATAGTGGAAGCTTATCCCAAGTCTCCGGCCAGTATTGCTTATCATGGACTGGCAAACAAGATTATGAGCTGGCCTATACCTCAGCAACCTGGGGGGCATCTCGAGTTTTTTGTTGAGCGCTTGGTTCAAAGGACAGATTACCGAGAGGATGGTACGAGTGAATAAAGCGGCTGCATACGCAGGTTTAAACGATAAGACACAGATCGTTGAGCATTATGCACCGCTGGTAAAACGAATAGCCCATCATCTGCTTGCCCGTCTGCCTGCATCGGTTCAACTCGATGACCTGCTGCAGGCCGGCATGATGGGATTGCTGGAAGCTTCATCCAAGTTTGATGGCAGCAAAGGCGCCAAATTTGAGACCTTTGCCGGGATCCGCATCCGTGGCGCCATGATAGATGAGATACGCCGTGGCGACTGGGTTCCGCGCTCGGTTCATCGCAATAACCGGCGAGTCGCTCAGGTGATGGATGAGCTTGAACAGGAGTTGGGGCGGGATGCCCGTGATAGTGAAATTGCCGAGCGATTGGAGATGTCGTTGGATGAATATCATCATATTCTCAATGATGTTTCTACCGGTAAAATCATAGGAATAGAAGATTTGGGGGTAGCGCCCGATGTGTTGATGTCGGAAGATATGCCGGCAGATGACACTTTTGAGGGCCTGGCTCAAAGCCAATTCCAATCAGCCTTAACCGATGCCATTAAGCGCTTGCCAGAGCGCGATGCCTTGGTTTTGTCGCTGTATTATGACGAAGCACTGAATTTAAAAGAGATTGGTGTCATTCTTGAGGTAAGTGAGTCCCGGGTGAGCCAGATCCATAGTCAGGCCATGCTGAGGCTGAAAGCCAAACTCAAGCATTGGACACAAGCGTAATTAATGATTGAGCAACTTATAAGTATGTCAGCTCACCGGAGGAAACCTTGGACAAGAATATGAAGATTCTTATCGTTGACGACTTTTCAACGATGAGACGGATCATTAAGAACTTGTTGCGAGACCTGGGGTTCAATAACACCCAGGAAGCAGACGATGGTTCAACAGCTCTGCCTATGCTGCAAAAGGGCGACTTTGACTTCGTCGTGACCGACTGGAATATGCCTGGGATGCAGGGAATCGATCTGCTCAAGGCGATTCGCGCCGACGAGCATCTCAAACATATCCCTGTGTTAATGGTAACTGCCGAAGCCAAACGTGAACAGATTATTGCGGCGGCTCAGGCCGGCGTGAATGGTTATGTTGTTAAGCCTTTTACCGCGGCTACGTTGAAAGAGAAATTGGATAAGATTTTCGAACGGCTCGGTTGAGTGGGGTGATGCAATGAAAGCAGAGACATCCGGGCTGGTGACTTTGGAGCAGGCACAGGAATTGGTTGCCCTGCTCAGTCAGGGAGAGCAGGACAAGGCCGACGAATTGCTGCGGGAACTGGCGGCTCCCCTGCAAAGGGATCTGTTCGAAGAAGTCGGTAAGTTGACCCGCCAGTTGCACAACGCCTTAGTGGATTTTCAGGTAGATAGCCGCCTTATTGAGCTTGCCAACACTGATATCCCCGATGCCAAAGAACGTCTTACCTATGTCATTGATATGACAGAGCAAGCAGCCAACAAAACTATGGACGCAGTCGAAGAATGCCTGCCTTTGTCGGATGCTTTGAGCACCAACCTGCAAAATGTCAAACCAGCCTGGGATAAGCTGATGCGCCGTGATTTGGCCTTGCATGAGTTCAAGGGCCTGTGTCATGACGTACAACACTTTATGCAACAGAGTGAAGCCGATGCTTGTCGGCTGCGGGAATTACTGAATCAGATACTGATGGCTCAAGATTTTCAGGATTTGACCGGACAGATGATCCGTCGGGTCATAGAACTGGTGCGGGAAGTGGAAAACAGCTTGGTTTCTTTGCTGACCGTGTTCGGTGAGCAGCCGCTGGATGATCTCTGTGGCGCTGAGGATAAGAGCATAGAGGCAGAAGGTCCCATACTGAACGCAGAGCAACGCGAAGACGTGGTGAATGGTCAGGATGAAGTCGATGATCTGCTATCAAGTCTGGGTTTCTAATTAGGAGTCAATTTAATGGCCTTTGATGTTGATGAAGAGATACTCCAGGATTTTTTGATTGAAGCTGGCGAGATCCTTGAGCTGTTGCAGGAACAGCTGGTATCTCTGGAAAATAATCCGGAAGATACAGATTTGCTCAACGCCATCTTCAGGGGATTTCACACGGTCAAAGGCGGTGCAGGATTCCTCGGGTTGGGGCCCATGGTGGATGTCTGCCACGAGGCAGAAAACACCTTCGATTTATTGCGTACCGGTAAGCGCAGTGTCAACTCCGAGTTGATGGATATCATACTGCAAGCGTTGGACACGATTAACACCATGTTCAACCAAACCCAGTCCGGTCAGGAGCAGGAAGCTGCAGATGAAGTGTTATTGGCGAAACTTAAGCTGCTTAGCTCAGGTGCGCCTTTGCCTTCAGAACAGGCTCAGGCGGAAACGCCTGCCGCAGTTGAAATCGGCGATGAGAGTGTTGATGAGTTATTTGATGGCATGCTTGATAGCGCCGCGGTGGAGCTGTTTGAGGAGCCAACTTCACAATCCCCCGAGACATCGAACCAAAGCGGTGCAGCCAGTATAGATGAAATCGATGAAGCCGAGTTTGAAGCCTTGCTGGATGCCTTGCATGGTTCAGGCAAGGGGCCTTCTGCCGGTAGTACTCCGGCCCCGAGTAGTGATGCTACCAACTCCAGCGACAGCGCCTCTGTAAGTTCTTCTTCGGATGACATCACTGACGATGAATTTGAACGACTGCTCGATGAGTTGCATGGTAAGGGGCAGTTTGCCGCGGCGCCTGCAGCCAACAGCGCAGTCGTTGAGGAAGCCGCATCTGCCAGTGTCGATGCCGATGAAATCTCCGATGATGAGTTTGAAAAGCTCCTCGATGAGTTACATGGCAAAGGCGTCGGTCCAGGGGCTAAAGCCAGTGGTTCAGAGCCTGCTGTATCCCAACCCTCGGTATCTCAAGCTTCTACATCTCAAGCAGCCCAGTCCAAAGCGCCTGCAGCGGCTACACAAAAGGTCACAGCTGCAACTGCCAAAGTCGAGGCTCCTAAAGCCGCCGCCAAACCTCAGGCCAAGTCTCCAGCTGTTGCTAAAGAGGCTACACCTGCCAAGGCTGCAGCCAGCGTGCCGCAGGGGGAAACCACAGTTCGGGTTGATACGGCTCGTCTGGATGAGATCATGAATATGGTCGGTGAGCTGGTATTGGTGCGTAATCGCCTGGTCAGTCTTGGGATATCCCGTGAAGACGAGGAGATGTCCAAGGCGCTGGCCAATCTGGACCTAGTGACTTCCGATCTGCAGGGTGCTGTGATGAAGACCCGGATGCAGCCGATTAAGAAAGTATTCGGTCGTTTCCCTCGGGTGGTTCGCGATTTGGCCCGCAGCCTCAATAAAGAGATAGATCTGCGGATGATAGGTGAAGACACGGATCTGGATAAGAACCTGGTCGAAGCCCTTGCCGACCCTCTGGTGCACCTGGTGCGTAATTCAGTGGATCATGGTATTGAAATGCCTGATGTACGTGAGGCCAATGGTAAGCCCAGAACTGGGGTGATTACCCTGGCAGCCAGCCAGGAAGGTGATCATATTCTGCTTAAAATTGAGGATGACGGCGCCGGTATGGACGCTGGAAAACTCAAAGAGATTGCTATTAGTCGTGGCGTGCTGGATGAAGACAGCGCTGCCCGTATGTCCGATCAGGAAGCCTATAACCTGATTTTCGCACCCGGCTTCTCGACCAAGGTAGAGATTTCTGATATTTCCGGCCGTGGGGTGGGGATGGATGTGGTTAAGACCCGTATCACCCAACTTAACGGCTCTGTACATATCGATTCAGCCAAAGGTAAAGGCACCCGTCTGGAGATTAAGGTACCCTTGACCTTGGCGATTATGCCCACTCTGATGGTGGAAGTTGCCAAGCAAGTGTTTGCCTTGCCGCTCTCCAGTGTGAATGAAATTTTCCATCTGGATCTGACCAAGACCAATATAGTGGATGGACAACTGACGGTAATTGTCAGGGAAAAAGCGGTGCCGCTGTTCTATCTCGAACGTTGGCTTAGCCGTAAACCCATGAGCTTCCAACATGGTGACAAGAAGCATGGCCATGTGGTTATAGTGCAGCTTGGCACTATGCAGATAGGCTTTGTGGTGGATGCCCTGATAGGTCAGGAAGAGGTGGTGATTAAACCGCTGGGCTCCATGTTGCACGGTACGCCGGGGATGGCGGGGGCCACTATAACATCGGACGGCGGTATTGCGCTGATCCTCGATGTACCAGGATTATTGAAGCACTACGCCAAGTCCAAGCGTTGAAGTGCTGTATAAGGATTTAAATGACCATTAAAGTTTTGGTTGTCGATGATTCGAGCTTCTTTCGACGACGAGTCAGCGAAATAGTCAATCAGGATCCTGAGCTTGAAGTGATAGGAATGGCCAATAACGGTGCCGAAGCCGTTAAGCTGGCCGCTGAGCTCAAGCCTCAGGTAATCACCATGGATATTGAAATGCCGATAATGGACGGAATAACCGCCGTGCGGCAGATAATGGCCACTCATCCGACACCTATCCTGATGTTCTCCTCTTTAACCCATGATGGCGCCAAGGCGACCCTGGATGCGCTGGACGCCGGGGCTTTGGATTTTCTACCCAAGCGTTTTGAAGATATTGCCACCAACAAGGATGAAGCGATTCGTTTGCTGCAGCAAAGGGTCAAGGCGTTGGGACGCAGGCGGATATTTCGCCCCATAGTTCGGCCGAACGTAACACCTACGCCTGCTGGTTCGTCAAACCGACCAGCAGCGTCAAGCAGTTTGCAGCGCCAGAGCTCTACAGCAGCAAGTATTGCTGCCAATCGCCAATTGCAGAGACGCAATACGGGGGCGGCGCCTGCAAGAGCCAGCGGCAAGCAATATAAATTGCTGGTGATAGGCACTTCCACCGGTGGGCCTGTGGCATTACAGCGAATATTGACCCAGTTCCCGGCGGACTATCCACATCCCATTTTATTGGTGCAGCATATGCCGGCAGCTTTTACACCGGCCTTTGCCAGCAGGCTTAATGGTTTGTGCAAGATAGAAGTCAAAGAAGCTGTCAACGGTGACATGCTCAGGCCCGGTTGCGCTTATCTTGCGCCCGGCGGCATGCAAATGATGCTGGAGCGTTCAGGGGCCTCAGGCCGGATTAAAATTCTCGCCGGCAATGAAGACATGAATTACAAGCCCTGTGTCGATATCACTTTTGCTTCAGCTTCCAAGGCGTTTGGTGGTGATGTTTTGGCGGTTATCCTGACGGGAATGGGCGCCGATGGCCGTGAAGGGGCGCGCATGCTCAAAGGTGTTGGCGCTACCATCTGGGCCCAGGATGAAGCTTCCTGTGTTGTTTATGGTATGCCGCAGGCAGTGACAACCGCTGGTATCTCCAGCCAGTCCATTTCGCTGGATAATATGGCTGAAGCGATATTGCGAGAGTCGGCTCGTGGCTGATAACGAAACGCGCATACTGGGATACCGGTTGGCGCTGTTTTTATGTTTGGTTGCTCTGTTGGTTGTGGCTGCACTTTACTGGGATTTGCGACAAAAGAACCAGCAACTGAGTGAGGAAGTCACCCAGCTTGAGTCGTCCCAAGTGCTCTTGATGGTGCCGGATGAACAGGCGGCGATTATTGCCGATTGGATGAGCCGTCATCCGCAGCAGACTGCATCCTTATTGGATGTGATTAGACCTAAGGTGGCATCGGGGGCAGAGACGGCAGCGGATGTATCGCCTCAAGTGCAAGCTCCCCGGGCTGCAGCGGCCGCAGAGAACCCTGAAAAAATAACGGTTCAAGGCACTGCTGTAACGCCAGCGCCCCAAGCTGAGACTGAAGGTGCCAGGGTGACGGAGTTGGAAAATGGCGTAAAAGTAATACGTTTACCTCACGGTGGGATCCGGGTCACTACCCGTGAAGAGGGTAATGAGTAGCCGTACAAGACAAGAACGACAATAATAGTGGCTCGTTTCACGAGTTGGCCGACAAGGCGAGAATAAGGGGCAGAAAGTGAAGGTCTGGACCATTGCAAACCAAAAAGGCGGAGTGGGCAAAACCACAACAGTAGCCAGTTTGGCGGGCACGCTGGCCAAGCGTGGTCAGCGGGTTCTGATGATAGACACAGATCCCCATGCTTCGCTGGGTTACTATTTGGGCATAGATTCGGAAGAGGTGCCAGGCTCATTGTATGACCTGTTTCTGGCTCATAAGCAGCTTGACACCTCTTTGGTAAAGCAGCATGCGGTTCCCACCTCGGTTGAGGGAGTCGATCTTTTGGCGGCAACTATGGCGTTGGCCACTTTGGATCGCGCCCTTGGTCACCAGGAAGGCATGGGGCTGGTGCTGCGTAATATTCTCAACTCGGTTGAGGATGACTATGATGTCGCCTTGGTCGACTGTCCTCCTGTGCTGGGGGTATTGATGGTCAATGCTCTGGCAGCCAGCCAACATATAGTGATCCCGGTTCAGACCGAGTTTTTGGCGATTAAAGGCCTGGATAGAATGATCAAAACTATGGAGCTGATGGGGCGCTCGAAGAAGATCCGCTACAGTTACTCCATAGTGCCAACCATGTATGACAGACGCACCAAGGCTTCGCCCGCAGCTTTGCAGCATCTCGGCGAGGTATACGGCGATACCTTATGGCCGGATGTGATCCCTGTGGATACCAAGTTTCGCGACGCCAGTTTGGCCCACCTGCCGGCGTCCCACTATGCCCCCAACACGCGGGGGGTGAAGGCCTACGAGCGTTTGCTCGATTATCTGCTGGCGGGGGAGTTTAATCATGTCAAAATCGGTTGATGAGACTGTTTTTGATTATTTCAACCTGTTGCTGACTGAGTCTGACCCGGCAGCCCAAACGACACCCACTGGGTTAAGGGATAATACTGCTGCGCCAATAGAGGCTGAGCCCAAGATGACGGTCATTTCCCGGCCTGATACAAGTGCCGAGCAATATCCGGCAGCGCAGAAGACGCCGACACTTGACCGCAATGCGCTGGAGCAGTTGTTGGCGCCGGTGTTTAAAGAGGCGGTTGCTGAGACGAAAGCGGCTGAAGTGGCTACAGAAACGCCGTTGAAAACGGTTAACAAGCTTGAACCGCAGGTTGAAGCTATTGCCGGGCAGTTGAATGTTCAAACTGATGCCGCCGTGAGCGAACAGGCTCAGACCCAAGAGCTAACAGAGCCTGAGCGACAGGAAGTGGTGCAATTGGAGACGCAAGTCGGCGCACCGGCAGTGCCCATAGAACCGCTTAAGGATCAACTGGAAGACGAGTTTCAAGTATTGTTCTTTAAAGTGGCGGGACTGACATTGGCGGTGCCGCTGATAAGTCTGGGCGGTATCGTCAGAATAGAGCGTATTAATCATATTTTTGGACGCCCAAGCTGGTTTATGGGGGTTCAGGGCTACCGGGATTCACAACTGAATATCGTTGATACCTGTGCCTGGGTTATGCCGGAAAAATACGACGATAAACTGGCGCAATCCGTAAATTATCAATATCTTGTAGTATTGGAAAACAGTAATTGGGGTTTGGCTTGTGAGTCTTTGGTCAATGCGGTCAAAATTGACAAGTCGCAGGTCAACTGGCGAGGCAGTCAAGGTAAACGCCCCTGGTTGGCCGGAGTAGTGAAAGAACAAATGTGTGGCATTTTACATGTGCAGGCATTGATTGAAATGCTCAATGCCGGGTTAGGTTGTCAGGATCCGATAGACTGAGGTAAATATGACTGATTCAAGAAATGTAGCAGCGGTATCTGCAAGCAAGGACGATGCCGTTCTCCAGTGGGTAACCTTCAGGCTGGATAACGAAACCTATGGCATCAACGTGATGCAGGTTCAGGAAGTATTGCGTTATACCGAAATTGCCCCGGTTCCGGGGGCTCCTCACTATGTATTGGGGATCATCAATTTGCGCGGTAATGTGGTGACTGTTATTGATACCCGCTCGCGTTTTGGCTTACCTTCCTCAGAAGTGGACGACTCTACCCGAATCGTAATTATCGAAGCGGAAAAGCAGGTGATAGGTATTTTGGTCGACAGTGTGGCTGAAGTGGTTTATCTGCGCCGTTCTGAAATCGATAACGCGCCGAATGTGGGTACCGAAGAGAGTGCCAAGTTTATTCAGGGCGTCAGCAACCGTGGTGATGAGCTATTGATCTTGGTCGACTTGGACAAGCTGCTTTCAGATGATGAATGGGCCGAGTTGGCACAGATCTGATAGGCCTTGGTGGAAAAGGAGTTTTAACCCATGATGGGCGATGGTTTCTTGATCGCTGCGCTGGTATATGTCATTGCCTGTCTCGGACTGGTGCTGTATCTGCAAAAACAAAGCAACAAGCTCAGGAACAAGGTTGAGGCGTTAACTGTCCTGGTCAAGGAAAGCGACCGACAAAGAGAGTCCTTCAAGCGGGAGCTGCAGGAGCTGCGTAGCGGTACCATAGGCGTTGGCCGTCGGGTGTTGGAGCTTGAAAAACGTCTCGCGCAGCAAAATGCTCGTCTGGATGAGTCAATGCAGCAGGACCCTCAGGCCAAGCTATACAGCCGGGCAATGAAAATGGTGCAACTGGGAGCCGGTGTCGATGAGCTGATCCGTGAGTGTGAGCTACCCAAAGCGGAAGCTGAACTCTTAATTCGCTTGCATGGCAAGACAGCCCGGGCCTGATAATCAACCAAATAAAAAGAGCGCATCTTGGATGCGCTCTTTTTATTTCTATCGTAATGAAAACGAATGAATCCCCTTCAAGATGTTGCAGCTTTCAAGGTAACCCTCTGCCAGTGTTAGCTCTCTTTCTTTAGGCCTTGTCGACAATTCTTTGATGCAGGTTATTCCACTGCTCGGGAAACTTGCCATCCAGCATATAGACAAAAGCGATCAGCTCAGCGATCAGCTGATAGAGTTCCTTGGGGATCTCTTGTCCCAACTCCAGCATTTGCAGAAAATCACTTAAGTAAGGGTCTTGATGAATATGAATACCCGCCTCTTTTGCCAAAGCGATAATCTCTTCAGCCAGCAGATCTTGCCCTTTGGCGGTGATTTTGGGCGCAGTTTTGCCATCATAACTCAGGGCCACAGCCTGACGAGGTTTGTTTGGCTTGTCGTTTGAATCTTCGGACATGGTCTTTCCTCAGGCCTTCAGTTGTACCAGGTAATGATCGCCGGGCAACAGGGACGCGGGTACAGGGGCAACGTGGGCGTTCAATTCATTGGGAGTGAGTCCTAACTGAAGCAACTTTTGCGACAGTGGTTGCAGGAAATTACTGACTCTATTGATCAGGGTTTGGGTGCTGCCGATAAACTGCAGGTCGACCTTGGTATCCTTCACTTGCGCTTTAATGAGCAAGGAGCCCATTCCCAGGTTAAACTTGAGCTGCAACTGCCAGGCCCTGTCTTTGTCTGTGTCCTGATCCGACTCTTGATGCTCGAACTTGCCTTCCAGTTGCTCATTTCTTTGGTTGAGATAGTAGGGCAGCATAAAATACCAGCATTGACCGCCGTTATCTGTATTGGCCTGTTGATAGAGTGCTACCGCTTGAGACATCTGCTGCAGCGCATCCAGTGTACCTTGCTTTTCCAGCGAGGCCAGTTGGTAATTTTGCAAACCGGATTGACTTTGCAACCCTTCTAAATATTGCTTCAAACGCTGAGGTACACTGAGGTTTTGATTGCCGGCCCTGATGCCAAGCAACAGCTGAAACAAGGTGGTAATGGCACCGGCTTGTGTCAGCGTTTGCGACGGTGCTTGTTGGTGGGTTAGTTGTAATCCAGTGAGGCCCAGTAGTTCAGCTCTCAGCAAAGAGGGCTCGGTCAGTTCACTCAGGGGGACAGGCGATAACGCCGGTAGCTGCTTGAGTAGCTCTGTCGCCTGGTTGTATTTGACTTCAAGAGCCATCGCCTCGGCCCTCGGCATGGCTCCGGCTTTGTTAAAGGCGCGCTGAAGAAAGTTGAGTTCGGGCGTTTTCGGCGCCTCTGGTGTTACTTTATCGAATCTTGTCCTAGTCGTTGGTTTTTCCGTTGGGGCGGTTGGTTTTTCTGCTGTAGTCGTCCTTGCCAACTGTTGTAAAGCCTGAAGTGAAGCTTTGTCTGTCCTTGGTAAAACAGCCGCTCTTGACTCAACCAAGCTTATTTTATCAAGTGTTTGCTGTGTCAAAGGTAATGCAGCTGTCGATACCTTACTGCCAGGCGCCGTTATTGAATTGGTTTTGGAGTCAATACTCGCTCGGGTCTCTGAGTTTATTTGCGGCGCTTGAGCTTTGGGTTGTTGTTCCAGAAGTTTGATTAACCTGGCATAGGTTTGGGCGAGTTCCGGCTTGGTTATCAGACGCTCATTTGCCACATCGGTCGTTGTTGTTGACAAAGCAGGGGCCGGCGATAGCTTCACATCCTGTCTTGCGCTAATAGGGCTTAATTCCAGCTGCAGCCCTTGATTGTTGCTGATGACCTTGGCGACATATTCTCCTGCCGGTAGTTGTAACTGCGCCGGAAAGGCTATGCTGGTACCGTTGGCAAAGCGCATATCAGCCTGAGAAACAGTTAACATGGGTAGCGGGTAGCCTTGTGGTCTGGCTGCCAACTGTTGCAGTACGGTTTGGCTGATGCCATTTTTGGCTGCCAGCTGCATCAGTGCATCCGGCAGCTTTATCTGTACTTCATTCGCCAGCCACAGCAATTGCACCGGCCTGCCTTGAATAATCTCCCCTAAGGGACGGGTCAGCTCCAGCAGGGCAGTATTGGACTGATATATAAGTGCTTTAGCTTGTGTGTTGGCCTGAGGTTCGACGAACTGCAATTGGTACTGAGTATTTTGCAACTCTAATCTGAGCTCGCTACCTAAATCCACTACAGTTACCGGTAACAGCGGAATAGACACGTTTGTTTGAGAGGAAGGCCCTGGCCCTGAAGGCGGGATTGTACCTTTGATTGGATCCATTGTTGCAAACCCCACTCCTCTAGTTGATTTCTTGATGGGCAATCGTAAATTTAAATTTGATCTATTTCCTCAGCGAAGTATCCTTATCCGTCCGAATCGGCATTGGTAGAAGGTTGATTGTCGCACTGGATAATCTTGTTATCGGCGCATAGTAATCAAAGCTTTAACAGTTTTTCGGTTTGACTACAGTGGTACTTATACAAAGAGAGTAATATGAAGTTTAAATGGATTCTGATGCTTGCGGCTGCCCTGGGGGTTCATTCGGCAGTGGCTGCAGAAAGCGGTGAAGGAAAGAATACACAGGACGTACGCATCAGCTACAGTGACCCGCGGGATCCTATCGAAGGGTTCAACCGAGCCATGTGGGACTTCAACTACCTTTATCTGGATAGGTATCTCTATCGTCCAGTTGCTCATGGTTATAACGATTATCTGCCCATTCCGGTTAAATCAGGCATTAATAACTTTGTTCTTAACCTGGAAGAGCCCCACAGTCTGGTAAACAACACGCTGCAAGGCAAGTGGGGCTGGGCCTTGAATGCCGGAGGCCGTTTTACCGTTAACTCAACCGTGGGGTTGCTCGGCCTGATTGACGTCGCCGATATGATGGGAATGCCCCGTAAACAGGACGACTTCAACGAAGTGCTGGGTTACTACGGTGTACCTAACGGGCCTTACTTTATGGCACCATTCTTCGGTCCTTATATCACCCGTGAACTCGCTTCAGATTGGGTGGATGGTCTATACTTTCCTTTGTCAGAATTAACTATGTGGCAGTCAGTGATCAAGTGGGGGCTGAAGAATCTCCACGCACGCTCAGTTGCCATAGATCAAGAAAGATTAGTAGACAACGCGCTCGATCCATACACTTTCGTTAAAGACGCTTACATACAGCACATGGACTATAAGGTGTACGACGGCAATGTGCCTTCGAATGAGGACGAAGACGAGTTGCTAGATGAATATATGCAGGAACTGGAGTAACCCACCCTCTGCTTCTCTACCCGCAGGAGGTTAAAGGTTACTCGTTACCGGCGATTGATACCTGCGGGGATTTAACCATGGCGCTGAACAGTCTCAATGTACTGCTGGTTGAGGATGACCCTGTTTTTCGCAATATTGTTGCCGCCTTTTTGAGTGGACGGGGCGCCAATGTTGTTGAAGCCGAGGACGGTGAGCAAGGGCTGCAGAGTTTCAAAAGCCAGAAATATGATGTGGTGGTAGCCGATCTTTCCATGCCTCGAATGGGGGGCTTGGAAATGCTCAAGGCGATGTCGCGCATCAACCCCGCTATTCCTTCCATTGTGATCTCCGGAAATCAGGTTATGGCCGATGTAGTCGAGGCTCTGCGGATAGGTGCCTGCGATTACTTGGTTAAGCCAGTATCCGATCTTTACAGTATCGAGCACGCTATTAATCAATGCCTGACATCTGTGGATCAGGAGCACGCTGCTGTTAATCGGGACGTGGAAGAACTCTCTTTTATGGAGCTGAATGAAAACTTGGCTTTGCTTGAGCAAAATGCAGAAGCAGCCAGATGCGTGCAGCAACAGCTATTCCCCGCGAGTCATATTGAATATCCCAAGGCCAGATTGGATTACAGTCTGTTCAAGCACGAACAGGTAAGTCCTTACTTTATCGATTCTGCCATGGTTGGTAACCATCATTTAATTATGTATATGGCGCACTTTCATCCGGAGGATAATCGCGCTGCTTTTGCCAGTGTGTTGATGCGGAGTTTTGTTAATCAGAAGCTTAAACTTAATCGCACCGGTGTTAGTTCTGTGGTGATAGAACCCTTCAATATGTTGAGTTATCTGAATGATCGTTTGGTCAAATCAGGCTTGGACCTTTATTGCGATATGATTTACGTGGCAATAGAACTTGATAGTTACCGGGCAGCCATTGCTCAGGCGGGCAGGGGACTGAGGTGTTACATACGTAACCAAGATGGCATTACGCCACTGGCGCTGGCGGATTCGCTGCAGTTGGGACTACTTGAGTGGGGTAAGCCAACAACTCAATTTCGAAGCTTAATGCCCGCAGAGCAGCTTTGTGTTGTTTCCAGTGAGGCAGAACATAGACAGCTGCTGCAACAAAACAGATTCCTGGGGCTGAATTTTAACCCCAAGATCCCCCAGGGGGGCTTTGTGCAACTGTCGTTGTAACGCTTCATAATGACCAAGCCAAGGTGGCAAGTCATTAAATTGCAAAAGATAAAAAAGGCTGCATACTGCAGCCTTTTTTATTCGGTAACCGAATGATTATTAGCGTTTTATCGCTTCATGCTCACCTGTTACGGCAATTTCTTGCTCCAAAGCTTCTTCTTCGGAGTGATCGTGAATTTTGCTTTCTGCGCCGTGCATCCAATCGACCAGTTTATCGGCCATAAAGTAGAGGAGCACGCCTGAAATGGCTGCCGTGATGGCAATGCCGGAGAAGATAGACATGGCATTGGCCAGCTGTTCTTCTTTCTCGCCGCCGTGACCGATAAAGGAACCTACATAGCCTGCGGTTAAGTTAGCAATAAAAATAAAGCAGAACCAAAAGCCCATCAGCAGTGACATGATACGCAGAGGGGCCAACTTAGTGACCATAGACAAACCGATAGGGGAAAGGCAAAGCTCACCCATGGTATGGAAGAAGTAGGCACCAACCAACCACCACATACTGGACTTGGCAGAGGCGTCGCCACCCATCTCCAGTACTGCACCTATCATAAACAGGAAGCCAATAGCCAAAAGTATCAGGCCGAGAGCAAATTTAACCGGTGAGTTGGGCTCTTTATTTCCAAGACGGATCCAGATAGAAGCGATCACGGGGGCAAAAACCACGATAAAAATGGCGTTCAGTGACTGGAAGTAAGTTGTCGGCACTTCCCAATTACCAATAAAGCGGTCGGTGAACTCATTGGTGAACAGATTCATCAAGCCACCGGCCTGCTCAAAACCCGCCCAGAAGATGATGGTAAACAGACCCATCACCATGATCACTTTAATGCGATCACGTTCAACTTTAGTCAGGGGTTCTTTTCTTACTTCACCGCGCTCGGCAGCGCGTTGTTTTTCAATTTTTGCTGCTGGAACTGTACCTATATCACCCAAGAGTTTTTGGGCAAAAAGGAACTGAATAAGCAGAGAGATCAGCATACCGACACCGGCACAGAAGAAACCGGCTTGCCAGTTGTTAACTGTCACTTCAACGCCATCGATAATTTCTTTATGGCCAAAGTTAGTATAGGCCCAGGCGACAACAAAGCCGGACAGGGCGGCACCCAAGTTAATACCCATGTAGAAGATGGTAAAGGCGCCGTCGCGGCGGTGATCGCCTTCTTCATATAGGTCACCTACCATGGTCGAAATGTTAGGCTTAAATAGGCCGTTACCTACAATCAGGGTACCAAGACCGGCATAAAAGACTATGGTCTCCATCCCGGGCACCCAACTATGGGGGGCTGCCAAAGTGAATTGGCCTATCGCCATCAAGGCACCACCGATATAAATCGCTTTCCGCTGGCCAAGAACATTGTCGGCCAACCATCCACCCAAAAGTGGTGTCAGATAGACCAAGCCGGTAAACCAAGCGTAGAGTTTCAAAGCGTCTGCTTGAGTCCAGCCTAACCCCCCTGCGCCTTGGGTTCTTACTTGGTCAACAAGATAAAGTACCAGAATGGCACGCATCGCATAGTAACTGAATCGTTCCCAAAGCTCTGTTGTGAACAGCAGGAACAATCCCTTGGGATGTCCGAGCACAGTCCCCTGAGGTTTTGCTAAGCTCATGAAGTCTTCCACCTTAAAATTGTTAATTGGCCGTGTGACAAAAGTCGACACAGAAAGCGATTGTATTTATCCCAGCTGTTTTGCCGTTAACATCACACTGTTTTGTAAAGCGTTATGGGCATGTCTTTTAATGCGCTGTGATTGAGGCTTTGGTTTTCTGTATTGTAATTTGTTCATCAAAAGCAACAAAGCTCACCTTATATACTCTGGATCCAGTTACAAAGTCAATTTCAGGGCCGGGAAGCGGCGGCTTTATGAGCAATACATGCCTTTATGTGGTCAGACCTGTTCGGTTTGTAACCGTAATTTCAATTAGACCAAAGTGGGGGGAGGGGGAAACCTGAAATTCACTTTCAATTGTAAACTTATGTCTGATATGATTGCCCGCTGTGATAGGACGTCACCCGACAGAAACCAAGTAGTGAGAACACCATGAAGGCCTGGTACCTTTTGTACTGTAAACCTCGCAGTGAAGTGAGGGCTCAACAGAATCTGATGCTCCAAGAGCTTGAGACCTATTTGCCGATGGTGCGGCTTGAAAAGAAAGAGAAAAACAAAACTGTCGTTCAAAAGCAACCTCTGTTTCCCAACTATCTATTCATCAAGTTTGATCCTGAACTGACCAGTGTACGTCAGATCCGCTCTACTCGCGGTGTTGCCAATTTGGTTAACTGCCGTGAGAAACTGCTGCCAATTGATGAGCAACTGATCAATCAGCTCAAACAACGTGAATTAGCTACGCCCTTGATCACAGAAAAGCCCCTGCAATCCGGTGATAAAATACAGTTTACCGAAGGGCCATTTACTGATTTTGATGGCATATTTGCTGAAAAATGCGGCGATACTCGCTGTAAAGTATTGTTTACTTTCCTTGGTCAGCACAAGAGCATAATAGTAGATCAAAAGGCAATTAAAGCAGCGTGTGCGTAATTGCCTGCTGCCCGTGTAGGACATTTCCCATTGTTACAAAGCTCAACATTTGCGAACTATGAATAAATTTGCATTTTTTGCCAAAAAATCAATATCTTATATTTTTCATTTTTGCAAAAATAGTCTGACTGTAACTTGGTAGTTGAATTATTGCTCAGCTTAACAAGGGCTGGGTGTTTTTTGAACTGTATCACTTGGGGGGTTGGGATATAATCCCCCGGCAAAGTAAGACCTGGTACAGGAAATGAATGTTACCTTAAAGACTTTGGGTAGCATTTTTTTAACGCTTTAAAAAATATAGTTTTTGCATCGCAAAGGGCAAGTTGGAGGCCGCAATCCATGGGCGGTAGCGTGTCTGAAGGACAAGAATATGAATAGTTTCATATTCTTAGTGGACGCCGAAGCTCTCTGAGCGCCACGCGGAACGGTAGCGTGTCTGAAGGACAAAAGTGGACGCCGAAGCTCTTTGGGTGGTATGCGGAACGCTAACCCTGTGATGGTGCGAAAACCTGTATAACTCAATGAGTCTGATGTTTATGGCTAAACGCTATTATCAGGTTCAGAGAAGTTAAACCGGAAACTGTTCAGTTTCCGCCATTTAAAAAATCAGCAAGTAAGAGGCGTTGGTCTCAAATGGAATCCGGGTTGAAGCGCTTATGGCGTTAAACGCGGTTGTTGCATTGCTGAAAGGTTCATTTGATTTTTAGTGCTATTCACCATTACGGAGACAACTGGTGTTACAGAAAACCAAAAAACTCATCATAGCGGGTATCGGCGCTTTGGCTTTGCTTGGCTCGCAAGCTCAAGCTGTTACGCCATCACCTCAAATGATCGAACAATTCAAAAATTTGCCTCGCGCTGAACAGGAAAGGTTAGCCAAGCAGTATGGAATAGATCCTTCCATATTGAGTGGAGGCAATAACATCAGTCAGAAACCGGTTAATCCGCAAGTTGTTTATCCAAGAGAAAAAAAGGATAACAGCGCTAATGGGGGCGAAAAGCCAACTTTAGACTTTACGGTTGAAGCAACAGACAAGAGTGCTCTCAAGCGTTTTGGTTACTCCTTGTTTGCCGGTGAACCCAGCACTTTTGCTCCGGTTTCCGATGTGCCTGTCCCCAGTGAGTATCTGATGGGGCCAGGGGATACCCTGATGGTGCAACTTTTCGGTAAAACCAATAGAGAGTTCTCACTTACCGTTAATCGCGATGGCACTGTACAGTTCCCTGAACTCGGCCCTATCAGTATTGCCGGTTTAAGTTTTGCCGAAGCCAAAGATACCCTTAAAAAACGCATCAAACACCAGATGATAGGCATAGAGTCCAATATCACTATGGGTGAACTGCGCTCTATTCGTATCTTTGTGGCCGGTGATGCCTACAAACCCGGGTCTTACACTGTATCCAGTCTGTCAACCATTACTCAAGCGCTGTTTGTCTCCGGCGGCGTGAATGAAATAGGTTCGCTGCGTAAGGTACAGCTGAAGCGTGGCGGCAAATTGGTCGGTACTCTGGATCTTTATGACTTATTGATGCGCGGTGATGCCTCCGGCGATTTGAGGTTACAATCCGGGGATGTGGTGTTCATTCCTCCTGTGGGTGGGCTGGTCAGTGTGGCCGGCGAAGTACGTCGCCCTGCTATCTATGAGCTGAAAGGCGGTGAAACCTTTGGGGATGTGGTGAATATGGCCGCCGGTGTTAAGCCGGGTTCCTATCCAAAGGCCAGTGTGGTCGAACGTTACAATGACCAAGGCCTTAAATCTTTGCTCACAGTTGACCTCACTTCAGCCAAAGGTCAAAAAACAGTGGCCAAAGCGGGCGATGTGGTTAGGGTTAAGGGAACCTCAGGGCAATATGATAATGCCGTGACTCTGGTTGGCGCTGTTGTCCGGCCTGGAAAGTACCAATGGCATCAAGGTTTGAGGGTGAATGATATTCTCAAATCCATTTGGTCTGATTTACAAATATCCGCCGATTTGGATTATGCAATTTTGCTTCGTGAGGTGGATGACTATGGCAACATAGAGGTTTACCAATTTGCACCCGGAAAGGCGATTGTTAATCAGGACGCCAAGGAAAACCTGGTACTGCAACCAAGAGATAAGCTGGTTGTTTTCAACTTCAGTGACGATAGCCTTAACCGATATGAGCTGAATAAGCTGGTCAAGCAAAGAGTGGCCAAGGTGACTTCGCTTTCGGGGAACTCACTGATAGGAAATGATCTGTTCAAGGCAGGTTTCAACCTGCTGCAAAGTAAAACTTTGCATAAGCGCAATGCTGTTGGTGGGGTAGTGGTTGATGACAGCGATGCAACAAGTGATGAACAGGCCGTTGTAATCTCAGAAGTCAGTAAGATGTTATTGAACCTGTTTGATGACACTGACTTAATCAAATATAGCTACATGATGAATCGTAGCGAACTCTTGTACCCGGTTATCAGTAAGCTCAACGCCCAGGCGCGCGCCGGGGACAGTGTAAAAATTGTTGCTGTTGGCGGCCAGGTTCGCCACGAAGGTATGTACCCGCTGACGGTTAACGCTTCTGTCAGCTCTTTAATTGAAGCCGCCGGGGGTTTGAAAGAAGGCGCCTACACAGCCAGAGCAGAGTTAACCCGCACTGTTACCAATGCCGGTGGTTCATCCATAGAGCATAAAACCGTGGACTTAACCAGTGCGCTTCAGGGGAACAAAACCGCTGATTTACCGCTGGAAGGGCGCGATATCCTTACTGTGATGACTACCCCTGATTGGCAGGAGCATCAAACCGTTGAAATACGCGGCGAAGTTAAGTTCCCGGGTATTTACAATATCCGCCGCGGTGAAACGCTGCAGGATGTGATCCAACGGGCCGGTGGCTTTACCGAATTTGCTTATCTCCCTTCTGCGGTATTTGTGCGGGAATCGGTGCGTAAGCAGGAGCAGATGGAAATTAAGAAGCTGGCCGACCAACTGCGGCGGGATATCGCCACCAGAGGGGTCTCCAAGGACGGCAACTTAGTTAACTATGCCGATGCTCAATTGATGCTGAAAGATTTGGAAAGCATTCAGGCCGTCGGCCGTTTGGTGGTGGATTTGCCGGCTATCTCAGTGGGGATATCCCAAGCAAATATCCAGATGGAAGATCAAGATATTCTCTATGTGCCATCAACCAAACAGACCATAGCAGTTATGGGCGAAGTACAACATGCATCGACCCATAGGTATAAAGAAGGTATTACTCTTGACCAATATCTTGATATGTCCGGTGGTACCCGTAAGCGTGCTGATGAAGACAGAACTTACGTAATAAAGGCTGATGGTTCGGTAATGATGCCTAAGCGCTCCATGTGGTTCAGCAGTGAAGACAATCTGCAACCAGGGGACACCATCATAGTTCCATTGGATACAGAGTATAAGGATAACCTGACACTCTGGAGCCAGGTAACCCAAATCATTTACAACACAGCGGTGGCAGTAGCAAGCATTTCCGGGTTGTAACCTCAAATAAATGGCTTTGTTCCAGGGGGGCGTTAAGCCGCTCTGGAGCAAAATCAAAATCACTGATTACTAGATAAAAAAATATGACATCAAATATTACCCCTCAGCAGCATCCTGACGCACAGTTTGCGGCGAATGCGCTAAGAGATGATGAAATCGATCTTCGTGAGCTTTTCAGCGTAATTTGGCAAGGTAAAAAGCTGATTGCGGGGATCACCCTGGTGTTTGCCGTCGCCTCTGTGGTTATCGCGCTAATGCTACCGAACATCTATAAATCGGAGGCGTTATTGGCCCCAGCGTCGGAAGAGCAGGGCGCAGGAGCGCTTGCGGGACTTGCCTCCCAGTTTGGTGGCCTTGCCAGTATGGCGGGGATTAACTTAGGCGGCAAAGGTGGCACTGATAAGACACAACTGGCGATTGAAGTACTCAAGTCAAGGCAATTTATCGGTAACTTTATTGAAAAACACCAAATACTGCCTGAGCTAATGGCGGTCGATAAGTGGCACATGGCTGACAATAGTTTGTCATTTGACCGGGATATTTATGAGCAAGATAGCAAGACTTGGGTACGTGACGTAAAGCCGCCATTTCAGCCAAAACCTTCTTTACAGGAGGCTCATAAAGAGTTTTTAGAAATTTTTTCTGTTAATAAAGATAAAGATACTGGGATGGTTAAAATATCGATAGAGCATAAATCTCCTTTTGTTGCCAAACAATGGTTAGATTGGTTAGTTGCAGATATCAACCTAACCATGAAAGAGCGGGATGTTGCAGAGGCTAATCGAAGTACTGAGTTTTTAAATAAACAGATTGAACTCACAAATGTTGCTGACATTCGAGCCATTCTATACAAGCTGGTAGAAGAACAGGCTAAAACAATAATGTTCGCCGAAGTGCGTGATGAATATGTATTTAAAACAATCGACCCAGCCTTTGTTCCCGAAGAAAAGGCCAAGCCAAAGCGTGCGTTAATTTGCGTACTAGGAACTATGCTAGGCGGTATGTTGGCTGTGCTGATGGTTCTAATTAGGCATTTTTTTAGAGAAGATAGTTAAAGCAAAGACATTGATGGTCTATTGGGACAGTTTGAAGAAAAAACAGTAAAACTTAGGCTTTACAAGGGATTGCGAAGATGCTGCTGTCTCAAAAGTGGATAAAAAGTGTCTCAGTTTGGTTTGAAAGACTGAGATGAATATATGAAAATTCTAATCATTTATCACTCAAGAATAGCCCTTTAATATAGCTAAACTCATTGAATTTGGTAGTAAAAATGAAAATTCTAGTTACAGGTGGAGCCGGATTTATTGGCTCTGCGGTCGTTCGCCATATTATTAATAATACCCAAGATAGTGTCGTTAATGTCGATAAATTAACCTATGCTGGCAATCTTGACTCACTTGTTAGCGTAGAGGAAGATGAAAGATATGCTTTTGAGCAAGTTGATATTTGTGACCGAGCAGAATTAGACAGAGTCTTTAATGAGCATAAGCCTGATGCAGTTATGCACTTGGCTGCTGAATCGCATGTAGACCGTTCAATAACAGGTCCAGCTGACTTTATTCAAACCAACATAGTTGGTACTTACACCCTTCTTGAAGCGACACGTGCATATTGGAACGAGCTATCAGCAGATAAAAAGACAGCTTTTCGTTTTCATCATATTTCTACCGATGAGGTTTATGGCGACTTGCCTCATCCTGATGAAGTACAAAATTCAGACGAGTTACCCCTATTCACTGAAACCACTCCTTATGCCCCTAGTAGTCCGTATTCGGTATCGAAAGCATCGAGTGATCACTTAGTTCGCGCTTGGCTACGCACCTACGGTTTACCTACAATTGTGACCAATTGCTCAAATAACTATGGTCCTTACCACTTTCCTGAAAAACTGATCCCTCTAGTGATTTTGAATGCATTAGAAGGCAAAGACTTGCCTATATATGGTAAAGGTGACCAAATCCGAGATTGGTTATATGTAGAAGATCATGCTCGTGCGTTATATAAAGTTGTTACTGAAGGGAATATCGGTGAAACATATAACATCGGTGGTCATAACGAAAAGCAAAATCTAGAAGTTGTTCAAACTATTTGTTCGATTTTAGATACCTTAGTCCCTAAAGATACTCTTTACTCCGAGCAAATTACTTATGTAACTGATCGACCTGGTCATGACAGACGCTATGCAATTGATTCAAGCAAAATGCAGCGTGAACTTGGTTGGACGCCAATAGAAACTTTTGAAACAGGGCTTAAAAAGACCGTTGAGTGGTATTTAACCAACAAGAAGTGGTGTGAACACGTTCAAGATGGCAGTTATCAACGTGAACGTTTAGGTGTAGAAACTTCGGTTATAAAGGAAAGGGCATAATGAAAGGTATTATTTTAGCTGGTGGCTCAGGAACGCGATTATATCCATTGACTAGAGGGGTATCAAAGCAATTATTGCCTGTTTATGATAAACCTATGATTTATTACCCAATATCTGTTTTGATGTTGGCTGGTATAAGAAATATTTTAATAATAACTACACCTGAAGATAAGAGTTCTTTCCAAAGGCTATTAGGGGATGGAGGTGATTTTGGACTAGTTCTAGAGTATGCTGTCCAGGAAAAGCCTGATGGGCTAGCTCAAGCCTTTCTTATTGGAGAGGATTTTATAGGAGATAGCAGTGTTTGCTTAGCTTTAGGGGACAATATTTTTTGGGGACAGGGTTTTTCTCCTATTTTAAAAAGAGCCGCATCGAGAGTAGAGGGAGCGACCGTCTTTGGCTATCAAGTAAGAGACCCTGAACGTTTTGGGGTGGTGGAATTTGATGGGGAAAAAAAAGCTGTAAGTATTCAAGAAAAACCTCATAAACCAAAATCCAATTATGCGGTAACTGGATTGTATTTTTACGACAATAACGTCGTAAATATTGCTAAAACAGTAAAGCCCTCCTGCCGTGGAGAACTTGAAATAACTAGTATAAATCAAGCATATTTAGAAATGGGTAATCTAAATGTGGAAGTCTTAGGTAGAGGATATGCCTGGCTCGATTCAGGTACTCATGAAAGTTTATTGGAGGCTGCGCTTTTCGTTGAAACGATAGAAAAACGTCAAGGCTATAAAATTGCATGTTTAGAAGAAATAGCTTTTAGTAATAACTGGCTAACAAAACAAGCTTTGTTAAGTGCAGCAGAAAATTATGGAAAAAATGGCTATGGTGAATATCTTAAAGGTTTAGTCGTTGGATAAGTTTATAACGATTACAAAGCTATGTATTAGCTCAGGTGGGGGCGTTGTCTTAAATTTTATAACTTTGGCGTTTGTTGCTGGAGTTGTAAATAAAGCTGAATATGGCAATCTTTCTACTTTATTAGTTATTTCAAATTTACTGGTTCCAATAATAGGATTTGGAATCGGTCAGTATTGGCTAAAAATTAATGCTAAATCCTATAGCTATTATGTTAGCAGTATTATTCCCTCTTTCAAAATAGTTTCCTTACTTTATTTGTCTCTGTTATTGATATTGATTTTTTTAATGTCTATGAATATGCAGAATGTTTATTTGTTATTGTTTTTTTCATTGCATATCTTAGGTCTAATAAGTATTGAATGGCTTGTGTCACATAGTCAGATTAAAGGTAGATTTGACTTGATTTCGATTTATCAAGTTGCGCCAAATATATTAAGGATGCTCTTAATTTTCATTTTGTACTGGTTTTATGAGGGGTTATCTTTAAATCAAGTTATCTACTCATATTTCATAGTTGCCCTGTTCAGTGTCATCTATTGTTTCTATCACTTTTTTAATATTAAACATGATGGTGAAGCTGTCGAATATAGCGCAATTATTAAGGATGCTTATCCATTTGCCTTAATGGGGTTTCTGTACTTAGTTTATTATCAGAGCGATGTGATCTTTTTAAGAGTGATGCTAGGAGAGGAGGAGGCGGCAATATATTCGGTAGCCGTGTCAATAATTACTTTTGTATATATAATTCCTGGGGTTATATACCAGAAATTTCTGCTGGCCAGAGTTCATTTGTTAATGGAAAGTTTGGTTGACATTGAAAAAATAAATAAAATATATTCAAAAAGTATTTTATTAATATTTTTACTGTCGATTTTTGTCGGGGTTGTTGTTTATATTATGTTGCCATTCATATTAAATTTATTCTTTGAAAAATATGAGGAAGATGCAATTGATATAAGTAGATTAATGGTTGTAACCATTCCTCTTGTATTTGTTATGCAGGGAGCAGGAGTTCTACTCAATACGAAAGGCAGTGCTAAATATAAGTTTTTAATTATGTTGGCATGCGCGATATTGAATGTTGTTTTAAACGTTATTTTTATAGAATTATATGGTCTTTTAGGTGCTGTATACTCTACGCTTGTGACATACTTTGTTTTGTGTNTATTATTTTGCAACGGTAAAACTGTTCTTTAATGGTAAAATATCATGCTAAGTTTTGTCAGGTTTTTTTTTGAAGAGTTAAATAGTTTAAACTGTAATTACTATCTTTATAAAGGTATGGAGCATTTAGCCGATGATTTGAATGGTGATCGGGGGGATGTCGATTTATTCGTTACGGAAGAGCATATTGAGCTTTTTTTAAGAGTCGCTTACAAGCATGGTCTTTATCGTGCTAAGAATCAAGTTAAACCACCATACAGGTTATATGGAGTGGATTTAATAACAAAAAAAGAAATTATGATAGATGTGGAAACTTCTTTGAGTGTTAAAGTTTGCGGTAGGCCATCCATTGTACCTGCTGTACTTAACACATCTGTGCTAGAGGATCTTCCAATAAAGGTTCTTTCTAATTCAGACTACTTGCTATTGAATATAATGCTGGCAAATGAATCATCAAAAAAAGATATAGCCACAAAAATTAAATTTTTAGAAGTGATTTATAAAGAAGCAGATTTTTTAAACCAGCCGCCAAGTATAAATATTTTGAAGTTTTTTCTCTGTTATGAAAAAGGTAATAAGTTTTTAGAACAGTCACTTAGAAAGCTTGTAGATAGTACAATTTCTCAATTAAGAACAGATTTCACAAATGATTGCAAATTACAATATGAAAGTCGATTTTTTCGTTATATTTTGCCGATTGTTCGAAAAGCCCGTTACTATTCTGGGCGCTTGTTAGGAGAGTCTAACGCTAGATTATTGAATAAAGGTATGTTTGTTTGTATTATTGGTGTCGATGGTGCCGGTAAGTCAACAATTATAGACATGCTTTCTAGTGATTCCTATTTTAAAAAAATAGGCATAAAAACGGTTTATATGGGAAGCAATAATTTTTGGATTCCAGGTGTCAATTTTCTTTCATCGATTTTAGATGGCATGTTTTTATTAAATATGTTTCCTAGATTTCTTAAAAGTGTTGATCGTCAAGGAAGGTTATTTAAGGTTTTTTACTATCAAACTATGGGAAGAGTAGTTGTATGTGATCGCTATTTTTATGATGATGAGATAGACTTTAATTACAGATTAAATACAAAGTTTGGTTTTGGAAAGATGATGTTTAGAGCGACTAGTATTTTTAAGCCTAAAGTCATATTTAGGCCGGATTTGGCTATTTATCTAGATGTTACTGCTGAAACAGCACACTCCAGAAAAGTCGAATATGAGTTTAGCAAAATGCAACGTAATATTTTTCTCTATCAAGAGTATTTGAAGGGGACAGAGGAGTGTATTTTTATTGACGCAAATCAGCAATTAAATGTTGTTTTTAATAGGGTCTATGAAAGTATTAGCTGCAATATTAGAGATAAAGTTTGAAATTATATATGGGATTGGTTTTATTTTACATTAAAGCGTGTGCCAGAAAGTTACTAAGTTTGATTGGTAATAAAGATGACTCTGAATCACATTCAACTTTTAACACTGTCTTGAAAGAGTTATTTTTAGGGGGCTCAAATAACATAGTTTTGTTGAGAGTTCTTTTTTTTATATATGGCAACATTAAATTTAAGGGGTTTGATTTTATCAAAATCACTGCTACTGGGGTGCTGCAGGTATATGTAAATGATTCGGTTTATTTGTTTTATCT
>NZ_JBKORF010000070.1:0-8369 GCF_047314685.1 Shewanella sp. BJSY2023SW001 | reverse complement strand
GAAAGCTGGCGTTGGTACCCACTGGTGCAACGTCTGACGGTACTGCGTGGAGTACGTTTCTTATCCGCTATGACCCTATTGGCGGAACTGGGTGACCTCAGACGCTTTGCTTCTCCGCGTTCACTGATGAACTTTGTCGGTTTGACACCCAGCGAACACTCCAGTGGTCAGCGGGAACGGCGTGGCGGCATCACTAAGTGCGGCAATAGCCACGCCAGACGCATCCTTATTGAATCGGCCTGGGCCTATCGTTTCCCCGCTCGGGTCTCGAGGGAATTGGAAAGTCGCCAACAAGAGCACTCTATCAAACTGCAAACTCGCTCATGGGAAATCCAGCAGCGCCTATGTCGACGCTTTCATGCTTTAAAAGCAAGAGGCAAAGAATACAATAAAGTCGTTACCGCTGTGGCTCGCGAACTGACAGGCTACATTTGGGATTTAGCCCAAGGTTTTGATGCCGATATGCCACAACAAGCGTACTGAATTACATTTAAAAATCACTCTGGCAGCGCCGGACGGCGGCAGCGGTGCGAGCAATCCTCGAGGGCGTTAAGCGGTCACATCCGCGCTCCTAGACTGAGGCAAGGCTCCTGCGGCGAACACAAGTAATGCGAATAACCAAACTCGCGGATATCAGCAAGGTCAACCGCCGACACTTACTCGCCAAAGTCCGACTGTCAGAGTGTCCTTACCGGAGATTTTTGGGTCTCCGGTAAGGACACTTTTACCTATTTGACAAAGGGAATCATATCAACGCCTGGGCTAAGCCGCGCGAACGAAGTGAGCGTCCAGGCCGCGTTTTTTGCGGCCGATGCTACAGCCACTTGTTATACGACTATTTACTCCGCCTACAGACAAACTAAGAAGAAAAATATGAAATTAATAAAACATCAAATGATCTATATTTTCTTGATTTCCCCTAAGTCTCTAGGGGTTTCAAAGGCAATCATCCCGCCAACATATTCTTTAACCAGTTTGTCAACCAAACTAACACGATTCCTGTCAGTTGTTATGAAACCAACCGGGAAGCTGGCAGGCAACCTCTCTGGCCAAGAAATGTGATAGCAAACTACGGCCAAGTAGCCCGGTAAAATCAATACTTCAACATTTCCATCCAAAAATCCTTCAACGAGCCCATGAACTTCCTTTTCGTAGTGGGAAAACTCCTGTTTCCAGCGACTAATAGCTCTTCGGTCCGTGGCATCCTGCACAGGTAGATATAGTTTCGGGTTGCAGAGTTTAGTAGGCTTTTTGCCTTTAGTGGTCGATCTATCAACCAACTCACTGAAGCACGAAGACGTGCGTAGGCTTTGCCCCCAGAATCCATCAGATGGCGCAATCCACAACAGATCAGAAGGCTCACCTTTTGCCTTCTTGATCTCTGCTAACTGCATCTCGAAATATTCGGAAATTAGCTCCCAGTTAGCTTTCGAATAGAGTGGACCTAAAAATGGAATCCACTCACCGTCATTTATCTTTCCGGACTGCTGTGCAGCTAATAGTTTCGCGATGTCCACCGAGTGATCGTTGAACAATGTTCTTGTTTCTTGATCCTCCAGCGTCACCATCGCCTGAGCAACTTGTTTGAAGTTTACTGGCTTACGTGCAGAAGCTAGCGCATCAGTCACCAGTTCCTGTACAACAGACGAATCGTCCAAAGCCTCAAAGTCGTCTCGTTCAACTGGAACGCCTTCAGGATCAATGGATAAATAACTTGTCAGGCGCAATGGCTCTTGGCCCAACTTCCGCACAGATTCCATTGTATAGATACTGGGTCGTCCGGAATCGCCCTCATAGGGCTTGTGCTCCCAAAAGCCTTGCTCCTGGATCTTGTGGAACTTCTCCTGAAACTTTTTCTTGACTATCCGTTCACTGTTGGCGACCGTCTCATTCGGCACATCCAGCCACAGACCAGGGGCACGCTTTTCATAGGTTCGTTTTCTACCGACGCAGTTGAAACTGGCCAATTCGAAAGCGAACACGCCACCACTTTCCATTAGGGACGAAACCAAAGGTGTTGATCCCAAACTAACGAAGTACCCCCGTGATTTCGGTGTTAACTCGATCTGACCTTTTTCCGAAAACTCGAGATCACCCTTTTCAACAAGGTCTGTGATGGCCTCATCGACCTCCCTTCGTGACAAACCGAAGTAAGTGGCGATATCGACCGGTCTCATAGGTGAGATATGTACCAATCTGAGAACAAACTCTCGAACAAACGGCAGTCCCTTCTTGGTTACATAGGAAAAGCGGATATCAAATCGATGGGCTGGGAGCAGAAAGTCCACTTCATGGTATGCAATATTTACTTTCTTGTTCATTTGCCGCAACCTCCCCGTCCATTGGCCAGTTGAGCATCTACAAAACGATAACCAGCTTCCCTGCCTTGCTCTTCCATGAAACTAGCAACACGACCAAGCGGTAGATGCTTGTTGTTTGCACGCCACATCTGCACCGACCCAACGATTAGCAGTCTGTCCATCGCCCTAGAAAGAGCGACGTTAATCCGATTGGGAGCCCTCAAAAACCCTGGGCTTTGGCGTTTGTCTGATCGAGTCAGCGACAAGATAATGATCCTGTTTTCTTTGCCTTGATAACTATCAACCGTGTCTATCTTCACAAGTGACTTGAAGTCCTCATCCCATTTAACCTCTTTGAATTTTTGCCTTAACAGCCGTTTTTGTTCGCCGTACATGCAGATCACCCCAATCGCGGGCTCTTCCTCTTTTACCGAACCTTTGAGCTCGTAGAGGAAACCCATATCTTCTGCCACTTGCTTCAGCAAATTGATGATTAGGTCTGCTTCGCATCTGTTGTAGATACTTACACCCTTATCGTCTTGATGGTGTGCTCTGTTCCCCAGAGCCGATGTATCCAGCCAGGTGACGGGGGACTGAAGAGCTTCTGGCAAACCGTTGTAGATATCAGGAATCGAGCGATTTCCATTCCCGAGTTTTCCATCGTAGAAAGCGCTAGATACAAGGTTTCCAATCTCAGGAGCCATACGGTATTGGGTTAACAGCGTAGCTCCTACTTGATCCCCATACTCCGACTCAAAGGCGCGAGCGAAGTCACTTTGGAGCAACAGATCCAGGTCATTTTCAGCCGAGGAAACCCCTAATCGCCGTGCGAGTGCACGCTTGTGTGGGGTCGTATAGAGCGGAGGTAGCTGCTGATGATCGCCCACAAGTAGGACTCTCTTGCCAGCCTGCATAGCGATTGCGAGCTCGCTTGCAATGGATCGTGCGGCCTCATCGATGATGACCCAATCGTACTGGTTATCACGGATGCCAATGTGACGTTGCCCAATACCAACACATGTCCCGGTAACGAGTTGGCGAGAGCGCGCAAAAAACTCATCGTAGTTAACTTCATCAGTTTCCAAGACATCCAACATATCTCTGGAAAGCTTAGCCAACGCTCTAGCCCGTAAAGACTCGTCTGGCCGCACAGCATAGTCACTGTCGAGCTTATCGATCACACGTTGTTTTGCTGATTCGAGACTCTCATCCGCGCTCAGGAGAAGCTCAAAGTCCTCACGCATCGTTGAACGGATCGACTCGTTAAGCTCGAGTAACGATTTTTTCAGCTGCTGCTCGTCTTCCTTTTCCAGTGCTGGGTCAGCCAATGACTTCATAGAGGAGTTGAAGTGATCGATCTGTCTAAACAGCTTCAGCTCTGCGCTCACCAAATCAGCTAGATAAGCAGGCTCCAAACCCAATGCCCGGCCCAATGCAGCTGCTCGATGTCGAGCTTCCGCCCGAAACAGCTCCCGCTTTTCGGAAACAATTGAACTCGCGTAAACGTCCTTTAGTCCCGTGGAAACAGCTCCTTCTCGGTTACTAAAACGAACAACATCGAGCGGTGTCTTCAAGCGTGCACAGTGGTTACGGATTCTCTCCGCAGCTGTGTTCACCGCTTCATGGGACTGGCTAACCAGCAACACACGTTGTACCTGCTGTTTCTCGATCAGGTAGTGCACAAAGGCTGCTATGAACTCGGTCTTCCCCGTACCAGGAGGTCCCTGCAAGAGAGAAAGTGGACCGTTGTTTATTAACTTCTGAAATGCGTTCCGCTGCTGCCGATTGAGACTAATTTTATTCCCTTGATCATCAGAGCGGTCATACCTAGCAAAATCCTCATCAGTCACTTCGAGGTCGTAGATTGTTGCTGGTAATGAACAGGCCGGATCGAAGTAAGTAACGAGATCACGAATTACCCCCTCTTTATCGAGCAAGCACTTCAATGCAGCCTTTCTCTTCTCGTATGAGGCGCGGTCCTGTTTGGTTCTGAAGAAGACCAACTCCCCGTCCGAAATAGACCTGGCTTTAACGCGCAGCTTGGTCAAACGGACCTCATTTAGAGCCGATTGCTTCAAAACAACCTCTCCAAGAGACACTTCTTTTTCTCCGTCGATCACCAGTGCTTCGATGACATCCGTTTTCTTGAATTGCCCTAAAGCATCAATATCCCCCTGATACGGCATAATCAGCTGATCTTTAGAATCTTTGACCTCTCTCGGGCTACCCGAAACTTCAATGTAAGGGTATGACTCCGTTTCAGTTTCCAGAATTGCCTTCCAGAGATTTGCAGTGGCTATTTTTAACTCAGGTTCGGCCACCTCAGAAGCAGTTTGATCAATTTGCTCAAACGCCTTCTTAAGCTCGAGCGTCAGCTCATCCGATGCAATGGATTCAGGCCCTGCTTCCTTAAGGGCAAGCTCTAACGCGAGAGAAAATGCCTCGTTACCTTCAAGTCTCCTCGAGAGTTCAGACAGGTCGTACCCACCGCCGGACTCAATGACTATAGGGAAATCCAACTCCAGTTGGCTGTTGTCCGCATCGGACTTACGAATCGATGACCTAGCTCTAGGCTCAAACCCAACAACAAAGGCCTGATCCCTGGTGCTAAAAATAAGGTCAACGTTGCCCCCAATTCCGAGCACTCTGACGCGAGCATCTGACGGATCTTTTCTGCTGGGCTCAATTTGAACATAGAGATGACCGTTATCGGGATAGATAGTTAGGGGCTGGAAATCACCCTTCAGCTTGATCCTGACAGGCTCTATAACGTCACTTTCCGGTGCCTCTATGGCTGACTTAAATCGAGAAAGATCCTTGAATCCATAGAGGGGGTCTTCGATCTCCTGCTTGACGGCAGCTGCAACCTCTTTGAAGTCGTCCGAAGCACTGCCCCACGATACGCCTAAAAGTTCGCAGGCCATTTTCATCACCGCATAGTTGTCTCTTTCAAATGCAGTGCAGGTATCAATATTGTCGGGGCTGTACTGATGATTGAGCGCTTCAGCCGACTCAATACAGTAATCAGGGATGTCGATTAACGAAAGCACATAACCGTCACCTTCCTTTCCTATGATGACGTTTCCAGGGTGTAGGTCGCCGTGAGGGATGTGCAGAGTATGCAAATGCTCTACGGAATCGATTAGTTGCTTAATGACAGAAAGCTTCTCTTCCTCGCATATCTCTAGCTCATCCCAATGGCAACCCTCCGCTTTGTCCATCACCAAGTACAGGCTGGACGACTTGGTCGCCAGGCCGAAATCCCTTATGCAAGGGATGTATGAAGGCGATAACGTTTGGAGTTTTTCAACGCGTTTCAAAAAGTGAAGCAGCTTATAGCCAATCGCCGCATTTTCCTCAGCAAGGCCTATGTTGAGCCATGCTTTAACGACCTGTCCGTTGGAGAAATAAACTTCCCGTTCTTCTGTCTCAACTAAAAAGTCATCGTCCTCCCTGAACTGCCGAGAGTGGTTAATCGACTTCCTGTAGGGATCAAGTTCAGACTGATCAAAAGCTGTTTCAGTATCGTTCGCAGGTTCGGCATCAATCAGCGCATCCAAAAGCGCCGTCGCATCTGAAAAGCAGCCACCCTGCAGTGCGTTCAGCAACACGGGGGCATAAACACTGTCGCTAGCCTCCAAGGCATCGGTGATGCCCTCAATGCTCTTTTTCGAGATGCGTTGAGACATAAGAATGTGCCAAGACAGCATGCCTAGGGCATAAACATCTGCTTCGAATGGTGTGAGCTTAGAGTCTTGAACTGTCGCCACACACACATCGTTGACCGAGAGCAGCTGCCGATAATCGCCCACTGTGCCAGCTGGTTTGTGATAGGCGGAAATGAAGTTGGATAGTGCAACCTCCTTGCTCGGCGAAATCCAGATACTGTGGTCACCGAGATCTCGGTGGGCAACCTTGACCTGATGAAGGTCGGCAAATTTGGCGACCAAAAGCTTCATCAAATTTACTCGGTCTCGATCCGAAAACGCTGGCCCATATCGACCGATAAACTCGTTAAACCGTACGTGATTCGGCGGTAGTTCGTAGACTTCAGAGTATTCGGTTGTCACCTCATCCTTCTGAACACTAGTCAGGGAGCGAAGGCAGTGTTTATAGAGGTCATAGTTGTGGGTCTTGATAAACTGAAGCACTTCCTGTTCACGCGAAACGATATCAAATCGACCGTCGGCAGTTTTTGCCTTGGTGCCCTCGAGCTTGTCGAAATTCCACAATCGTAGTAATGCTTCATCGCCATTCGAGATCTCAGATACCGCTTGAAACTCTTGGTAGACCTCTTTGGGGTGCTTGAAGATAAGGTCGGTAGCCTTGTAACCAGCTATACGGACTTGCTTAGGCTTGGTGTTGTCACCAATAAACAGCCGATCAAAAACAGCTATATCTTGGTGCAGGCATGTTTTGGTGCTCTGGCGAACGTTGAAGTGCGCGTTGTACTTTTTCTCGTCAGCGAGTTTGAGGAATTGTTTGAGACTTAAAGTATGGATCTTTTCTTGATCAGTGATCTTTGAAAAGCCGGCATTGCCCGTCATCACAACAAGGTGATGGATAAAGGGAGTCCTGCCATAGTTTTTAAGTTGATGACTGATACGGTCTAGTTTGTTTTTGAGCAAATAGACTTTCTTCTGTGTTACGGAGACTGGAGATCGCCCCATATCGATGTCATTTTTGTACCACTTGCCTCCACGAGATATGACTTCGCCGTTATTCCAGTCCTTAAGCTCGATAATCAGTACATGACAATGAGTCACAATAACCAGATCGAACTCGCCTTCATTGCCTTTAGCATCAACAAACCTAAATCCCGCGTAGCCTTTCCACGGGAACATTAAGCTAGCTCCGATGCTTCGTAGCTGATCTTGAAGAGAACCACTCTTGGCAGGTTTCGATTGGTTAGCAATAGGCTTGGTCGAAAAGGCCTTCTGAATCGCCTCAATCGCTTTGATTTCTTGCGACTGTAAGCCGCCTTCCCATAGTTCAACTTCCATAATAAACAGTTATCCAACACATCCGAGTCAACGGTAAAAATATTAAAAAATCTACTCGTTAGTACTATGCCAATTCTGAGACCTATTCTGTTTTTTCTTTCGCCTAGGTCTTACGCTACGTATCAAACATCAAACTTTCTGAGCGGTGAGTAGATATCAGACGATCGACATCGTATAACAGCTGTATAGTGCGCATGCGCGTTTTAGTCCTCGGAGGAGTGTAAACGTGCATTGCTATCTGTTTGTATTCGCTGGATATAATAGAGTTTAGTCTTAATATCCCTTGCAGCTAAACGCGCATGCGCGGTTTCCAAACCTATTATCTACTAGCTGTATATTTTAAAGTTATGAATTTAATAAAATTTTCTAAAATGTTACAGAAATAACACGCAAGCTTAGCTGCAAATTCCCGGCATTTTGCCCGGAACGTCAATAATACTGTATAAAAATCAGTTCTGAGGTGCTTGTCATGAGCGCCGCAAACGCTACAACCCGGGCCCTACAACCCAAGCCCTACAAAAAACGTTAAGTAAAGCCATGGCTACCGCACGGGTCCAAACTCTGTTCGTCCCTGTATTCCGTTGAAAACGGAAAAGTGCTGCTTCTGGCCTTAAGCTTAAGAAAGAGCTAAAGCTAAGCGTTTGAATTGGTTATACAATACCCAGTACTGAATTTGAAAACAATTAGCCAAAGGTCACTTTTTTGACAAAGGCAACAAAACCTTGATTTGGGTTGTTTTTGAAGCAGAATTGACTGGGTTTGAAACCCAAAGCGACACGACTTTAAGCCGCTGGCACAGCGGCTATCATAGCTTCCAGCTAAAAGTTCCTAAGTTAGTACTGGCCGAGCTTCCGGCCACGATGTAGTCCATCACCTGCGGTGCGCCTTTCGCACAGGCGATCCTGTGACACGGCGTGAATACGTCCATGTAGCCTCGACGAAAACGTCCCTGTTTTCGACGGTCACAGTTCCGCCTGTGCCTGGAATATGGGCGTATTTCTGTGGGCATATAGGTAGCTTCAAACAAGTTAGTTCTCACAGAATTACACCAATACCCCCTCGGTGT
>NZ_JBKORF010000069.1:0-26797 GCF_047314685.1 Shewanella sp. BJSY2023SW001 | reverse complement strand
AATGGCGGAGAAGGAGGGATTCGAACCCTCGATGGGAGATAAAGCCCATACTCCCTTAGCAGGGGAGCGCCTTCGGCCACTCGGCCACCTCTCCGTTTTCTTGGCGCACATATTACTGTTTGAAGAAAATAAGTCAAACCCTTTTTCCGAAACCTTTTCCGTTTGTCCTGTTTTTAATCAGCCGACCTAAATAACGCGCAAATCCTGTGCTATCAAGGGTTTTCCGGCGCCAGAAAATAAAAAAGCCAGTTTAAAAACTGACTCTTCTATTCCTGACGGAGGTTCACTTTGTGTCGCCTCAGAAGTTACCACCTTCAGAAGGGGTTCCGGTTTTCTCAGACTGAATACGCTGATAAATCTCCTCACGGTGCACAGAAACTTCTTTGGGTGCATTCACACCTATACGTACCTGATTCCCCTTCACACCCAGCACTGTCACTGTGACCTCGTCACCAATCATCAGTGTTTCGCCAACACGACGAGTCAAAATCAGCATTCGATTGCTCCTCTAGTTTCCATATTTTCTACACACGGCGCTCATCCGTCGTAACCATTATTATAAGGTGAGCTTAGTACAAATTAATAGTATTCAATACTAAATCCGTTGTTTAATTACACCTTATTTAGTTCAAAAGCGTGATGTAGAACTCGAACTGCCCTGTATAAATCCGCTTCATCAATAACCAAAGACAGCTTTATCTCTGATGTTGCCATCAACTTAACATGAATTCCTTCATTCCCCAAGATATCAAACACCTTGGCGGTTGCCTCGGCTCTGCGATGCACGCCGGCGCCTATCACAGAGACCTTGGCCAAGGATTTTTCAAACACCAATGGCCCCAACGACAGGCCAAGAGCCGCCTCATCAAGCACCTTTAGCGCCCAAGAGAGCCTGTCGGCATCCATGGTAAAACTGACGCCGTCATCCGTCCCCGCCTTGGTTACCAAATCAACGTCAACACCGTTTTCGGCCAACAGTGAAAATACTCCCGCAAAAGGGTCTGGTGAATCGTCAGAGCGGTTAAGACTCAGCATCGCCTGCCCTTTACTGCAAGCGATACCGGCCACTTGATTACTCTTGTCTTCACAGGCATCGAAACGGATCAGTGTGCCACTGCCGGGCTCAAAGCTGGAAAGCACCCGCAAGGGAACCTGAAAGCGCTCGGCATAAGACACTGAATCCGGGTGCAACACCTTGGCACCCAATCGAGCCATCTCCAGCATCTCTTCGAAGCTGATGGCATCGAGTTTCTGGGCGCTCGGTTCGATATTGGGATCTGTGGTATAGACACCGGCCACATCGGTAAAAATTTGACATTCCCGCGCCTTGAGCGCAGCAGCCAATGCCACCGCCGTGGTATCAGAGCCACCACGGCCAAGAGTGGTCACTTCCCCGAATTGATCCCGTCCCTGGAAGCCGGCCACTATCGGGATAATGCCCTGCGCCAGCAACTCCTGCAGATACTGAACATCAACTCGTTCGATACTGGCACGGCCAAACTGACTATTGGTATGGATTTGCACCTGAGCGGCATTGAGCGACTTGGCTTTAACACCACGTTTTGCCAGTGCCATCGCCATCAGGGCAATACTCACCTGCTCGCCGGTGGAAACCAGCATATCCATCTCCCGCGCCGAGGCTTCAGGGTCAATCTGCCCCGCCAGCGCAAACAAACGGTTGGTTTCACCGGCCATGGCAGAGAGCACCAACACCTGATGCTCGCCGCTCAATTGAGCCTTGGCAATCTGCTCGGCAATCACCTCGATACGCTCAATCGAGCCTACCGAGGTGCCACCGAACTTTTTGACATACAGTCGCTCGTTACTGCCTGAACGTACTTCTTGTGTCACATAGACCTCGTTGGTGGCGAAATTATGCCAGACGTTCAGTCAGCCAAGGCGTTACCGATGCCAATGCCTGAGGCAAGTTGGCAACTTCACTACCACCGGCCTGAGCCATATCGGGGCGACCACCGCCCTTGCCACCAACCTGCGCGGCCACCATGGCCACCAATTCACCGGCCTTCACCTTAGCGGTCAGGTCTTTAGTCACCCCGGCGATAAGGTTGACTTTGTCGCCATGAGCCAGACCCAGCACCACTATGCCAGATTGCAGCTTCTGCTTAAGTTCGTCCTGCAGACCACGCAGAGAGCCTGGGTCAATGCCTTCGACCTGTTTCACCAACACCTTGACTCCGGCAATCTCTTGCGCATCGGCAACCATATCGGCGCTGGCAGCGGCGGCCAGTTTATCTTTAAGCTGAGCAATCTCTTTTTCCAGTTGGCGGCTACGCTCCAACTGCGCCTTGAGTTTGGCGACCACAGAGTGACTGTCTGCCTTGAGCAAGTTAGCGGCATCATTCAATTCCTGCTGTTGCTCGGCGACGAAAGCCATGGCTGCAGCACCGGTTACCGCTTCAATACGGCGAATACCAGCGGCAATACCGCCTTCGGAAGTGATCTTGAACAGACCTATGTCACCGGTGCGGCCCACATGGGTACCACCACAAAGTTCAATCGAGAAGTCACCCATAGTCACAACCCGAACCTGGGCATCGTATTTCTCACCGAACAAGGCCATGGCGCCTTTAGCTTTGGCCTGCTCTATATCCATCTCGGCCGTTTGCAGCTCGTGGTTACGACGGATCTGGGTATTAACCATCTCTTCAACCGCCTTGAGCTCTTCAGGCTTAACCGCTTCAAAGTGGGAGAAGTCAAAACGCAGACGCTCAGGCTCCACCAAAGAACCTTTCTGGGTCACATGCTCACCCAATACCTGACGCAGCGCGGCGTGCAGCAAGTGAGTCACTGAGTGGTTCAGCTGGGTGCGATGGCGCAGTTTCTTATCGACTTGCGCAAGCAGCTCCTGACCCAGAGTCAGTTTGCCTTTACTCAGTTGGCCGATATGGCCTGTGGCCTGGGCATACTTTTGGGTATCGCTCACCTCAAACAGCAGACCTTCGGCTGTCAGTTGGCCCTTATCGCCTACCTGCCCTCCCGACTCGCCATAGAATGGGGTTTTATCCAACACAATAACCGCTTGCTGACCGGCATCCAGAGTGTCGACCGCCTGACCATCGACATAGATGCCGATAACTTTGCCGTTGCCGCTCAGTTCGCTGTAACCGCAGAACTCACTGTCGGCATCAATCTTCAGCCCGGCGTTATAATCGGCACCAAATTGACCGGCGGCCTGAGCCCGGCTACGCTGCTCGGCCATCGCCGCATCAAAACCCTCTTCATCGACCTTGATATTACGCTCGCGGCAAACATCGGCGGTCAGATCCATAGGGAAACCATAGGTGTCATAGAGCTTGAATACAGTTTCACCATCCAGGGTATCGCCCTTGAGTTCAGACAGGGCTACATCCAGAATCCCCAGACCACGCTCAAGTGTACGGGCAAACTGTTCTTCTTCGGCTTTCAGCGCCTTTTCCACTATGCTCTGAGTCGCCTTAAGGCCCTTGGCGGCATCGCCCATCACGTCAATAAGTGTAGGTACCAGCTTATAGAAAAAGGTATCAGTGGCACCCAGCTTGTTACCGTGACGCACGGCGCGGCGGATGATACGCCGCAGTACATAGCCCCGGCCTTCATTGGACGGCATCACGCCATCGGCAATCAAGAAAGCGCAAGAGCGGATGTGGTCGGCAATAACCCGCAGGGATTTGTTTTCCAGATCTGTTACGCCGATGATCTCGGCCGTCTTGGCAATCAGAGTGCGGAACACGTCAATTTCATAGTTGGAATGCACACCTTGCATAATGGCGGCAATACGCTCTATCCCCATACCTGTATCAACAGATGGCTTGGGCAGAGGTTCCATCACCCCATCGGCCTGACGGTTGTACTGCATGAAAACTATGTTCCAGATCTCAATAAATCTGTCGCCATCCTCTTCCGGTGTACCTGGGCGACCGCCAGGGATATGGTCACCGTGGTCATAGAAAATTTCAGTACAAGGACCACAAGGGCCTGTATCGCCCATTTGCCAAAAGTTATCTGAAGCATAAGGTGCGCCCTTGTTGTCGCCGATACGGATAATATCCTCGGCGGGAACTCCTATCTGCTTGTTCCAGATATCAAAGGCTTCATCATCGGATTGATAAACGGTAACGCACAAACGTTCCTTGGGCAGCTTGAGCTCTTCGGTCAAGAAATTCCAGGCAAAGCGAATGGCATCTTCTTTGAAGTAATCACCGAAGCTAAAGTTACCCAGCATCTCAAAGAAGGTGTGGTGACGGGCCGTATAACCCACGTTATCCAGGTCGTTATGTTTACCACCGGCGCGAACACAACGCTGCGAAGTGGTAGCGCGGCTGTAGCTACGCTTGTCCATACCGAGGAATACGTCTTTAAACTGGTTCATCCCGGCGTTGGTAAATAGCAGAGTGGGGTCATTGCCTGGCACCAGAGAACTGCTGTCGACTACCTGATGGCCATTCTTGCGGAAAAACTCCAGGAAAGCACTTCTGAGTGCTGCTGTGGTTTGGTACATAAATCGTCCTGAGTTACTTAAGCCTGAATAATGTATAAAAAGTGGTCTAAAGGCGTGCATCGCCCGGCCACTCGAGCGCTCTTTTGCCAAGCATTATAAGCATGCAGCGCCAGAATACCAATTAGATTGCGCAGGGTATGACGCCTGATACAGCCGAGGTACAGAGAGCATTAACGGCATAAGCCAAAACCGGATTAACGGGGTAGGCAAATGCTATTTGCCATAGGTGTTGAATTACTCAGCGAGTATAGAAACCTGCGCGGGCAAACCAGGATACAGAGGCTTTAGCGGGATATAACCATGGGCGACAAGCGCAAAAACTAGCACCTGGATTGCGTGCTGGTACAGAGCGCAAAAAAGGCTGCAACTTAATAAGAGTGAATGTTGGGGTTTGTCAAATGAAGTCAGTTGCAGAGATTTGGCAGCGGTAAACTTGGTTATGAAAAGGGCTTTAGTGATAGAGAAAAATCAGTCGTAAGGGTCATATTCAAGGGCGAATGCCACTTGATCATAACTAAAGCCCTGCCCCATCAAGTGACGAATTCGGCGAGCCTTTTCTTTCATATCATCAGCGGGAGTATCGCCGAATTTCTTTAGTGCGCGGCTGCGCGCCAAGGCAAACCAGTCACAATCACAGGCATCCAAAACCTGCTCGATACACTGTTTGTTCAAGCCTTTTTGCATCAGTGCCTGACGCACTTTTCCCGGGCCGTGGGCCTTGGCAATATGGCTGCGCAACAAGGCTGCAGCGAAACGCTGATCATCGATAAAGCCTTTGGTTTCCAGACTATCCAAAGTCTGTTCTACCTCAAGCGACTCAAAGCCCTTGCCCAGTAAACGGCTCTTGAGTTGCTCGCGGCCATAGTCGCGGCGCGCCAACAGCGCGACCGCAACATCCATTACCGACTGGCTCAGAAAACTTCTCCGGTTTCCAAGTCGATATTGCCTTCACCCGTCTCGGCGCTGGCAGGAGCTGCTTCTGCTTTGCTGAGCAGTTTAGCGCGCAGTGCCGCTTCGATTTCGGCAGCCACTTCAGGGTGTTCCTTGAGGTACTTACCTGCATTGGCGCGGCCTTGACCAATCTTGTCACCCTTGTAGCTGTACCAGGCACCGGATTTTTCCACCAGCTTGTGGGCTACGCCTAAATCAACCAGCTCACCGGTACGGTTGATACCCTGACCATAGAGAATTTGGAAATCGGCTTGTTTGAAGGGGGCGGCAATCTTGTTCTTAACCACTTTAACCCGGGTTTCGTTACCAACAACCTCATCACCCTCTTTGATAGCGCCTGTACGGCGGATATCGAGACGAACTGAGGCGTAGAACTTAAGAGCGTTACCACCAGTGGTGGTTTCAGGGTTACCGAACATGACCCCAATCTTCATCCGGATCTGGTTGATGAAGATAAGCAAAGTGTTGGACTGCTTGAGGTTACCGGCAAGCTTACGCATTGCCTGGCTCATCATACGAGCCGCCAGCCCCATATGGGAATCACCGATTTCACCTTCGATTTCAGCCTTGGGAGTCAGAGCCGCCACTGAGTCAACAATGATAACATCAACGGCACCACTGCGAGTCAGCGCATCACAGATCTCCAGCGCCTGTTCACCCGTATCTGGCTGAGAACACAGGAGGTTATCGATATCCACGCCCAGCTTCTTGGCGTAGATAGGATCCAGTGCGTGCTCGGCATCGATAAAGGCACAGACTTTGCCTTCACGCTGCGCCGCAGCAATCACTTCCAGTGTCAGAGTTGTTTTACCTGAAGATTCAGGACCATAGATCTCAACAATACGGCCCATTGGCAGACCGCCGGCCCCTAGAGCCACGTCCAGAGAAAGCGAACCGGTAGAGATGGTTTCGACATCCATGGTTCTGTCTTCACCCAGTTTCATGATAGAACCTTTACCGAACTGCTTCTCTATCTGTCCCAGAACTGCGTTAAGCGCCTTCTCTTTGTTTGGATCTATTTTCATTCCTGTTCCCTCTTGATTGCGGCGTAATACGTCGCCTGAAATCTATGTTGCCGCCCCTTTATTCAGAGCTTTGGGGTAAATACCAATCTGCCACCTAGTATACTGTACAATCATACAGTATCAAGTGCTGGCGGTAATTTATTTAAAGGCCGCTTGCTGATCAATCACTTGTGACCGAAGGCGTAAAATTTCCCCGCCCACGACTGGCTCAGTGATGAATAACTGATACTATTGGCGCCATTGAAAAAGGGCAACCGCTCTTGGAAACACAGTCAAGGAAATATCTGAAAGCTCCCATGAATGCAGTGATTACGCCTATGGATAACCCGGATTTGGAAAAACACACCCCTATGATGCGCCAGTATCTATCGATGAAGGCGCAGCATGCCGAAATGCTGCTGTTTTATCGCATGGGGGACTTTTACGAGCTGTTTTACGATGATGCCAAAAAAGCCTCCGAGCTCTTGGGTATTTCACTGACGGCCAGAGGCAAGAGTGGTGGCGATCCTATTCCTATGGCAGGTATTCCTTATCATGCGGTGGAGGGCTATCTAGCCAAGCTGGTGCAGCTCGGTGAGTCGGTTGCCATCTGTGAGCAGATTGGTGATCCGGCCACGTCCAAAGGGCCGGTCGAGCGCAAAGTAGTGCGCATAGTGACTCCCGGAACTCTCACCGATGAAGCGCTGCTGCAAGAACGTCAGGATAACCTGCTGGCCGCCGTCTACGAAGGCAAGAACGGTTTTGGCTACGCCACCTTGGATGTGGCCTCCGGCCGTTTTGTGATTGCCGAGCTGGCCACCCTTGAATCATTGGAGGCCGAGCTGCAACGCACCAAACCGGCCGAGCTGCTCTACAGCGAAGACTTTTCCCAACAAAGCCTGATTGCCGGCATCAAGGGCAAACGCCGTCGTCCCGAGTGGGAGTTTGACTTGGATACCAGCATGCGATTGTTGCTGGATCAATTCGGCACCAAAGATCTGCGTGGTTTTGGCATAACAGACGCCAGGCTGTCACTGCAGGCGGCCGGCTGCCTGATGCAGTATGTCAAAGATACCCAGCGCACCGCTCTGCCCCATATCAATGCCATTACCCGCTTTAACCAGAGCGACAGTATAGTGTTGGATGCTGCCACCCGGCGGAATCTAGAACTGACGGTGAACCTTGCCGGTGGCCGGGACAATACTTTGGCTTCGGTGCTGGATGCAACCGCCACCCCCATGGGCAGCAGGATGTTACAGCGCTGGATCCATCAGCCACTCAGAGACCATCAACAGATTGGCCTGCGGCAAACCGCTGTGGCAGAGTTGATTGCCAGCGGCCTGTTCGAGCCGTTGCATGACGACCTAAAGGCGCTTGGTGATGTGGAGCGGATCATGGCGCGCCTGGCTCTGAGAAGCGCCCGCCCGAGAGACTTTGCCCGTCTGCGACAAGCGCTGGCGCTGTTGCCGCAACTGCAGCAACTATTGGCAAATACCCAAAGCCCCGAGCTTGGCCGTTTGAAACGTCAGCTCAGTGAATTCCCTGAAGAGCTCGCGCTGCTGGAGCGGGCGATTGTCGACAACCCGCCGGTACTTATTCGTGATGGCGGCGTGATCCGCGATGGTTATCATGCCGAACTGGATGAATGGCGCCGCCTTAGTGAAGGCGCCAGTGACTATCTGCAACAGTTGGAAGTCAGGGAAAAAGAGCAAACGGGAATAGCCACCCTGAAAGTCGGCTTCAACCGGGTACACGGCTACTATATCGAAGTTTCCCGCGGCCAGTCGGCACTGGTGCCTCTGAGCTACCAAAGACGCCAGACATTGAAAAACACCGAGCGCTATATCATCCCAGAACTGAAAGAGTATGAAGAGAAAGTGCTTTCCAGTCAGGGCAAGGCGCTGGCACTGGAAAAACAGCTTTGGGACGAGCTGTTCGATCTCCTGCTGCCCAAGCTCAGCGAACTGCAGGCCTTTGCCATGGCGGCGGCCGAGTTGGATGTACTGAGCAACTTTGCCGAGCGGGCCGACAGCCTCAACTACCACCAACCGGAGTTGAGCGATAAGCCGGGCATACATATTGAAGCCGGGCGTCACCCAGTAGTTGAGCGAGTCAGCCAGGCTCCCTTTATCGCCAACCCGGTAACCCTTAGCCCTGAGCGTAAAATGTTGGTGGTCACAGGCCCCAATATGGGCGGTAAGTCCACTTACATGCGTCAGGTGGCGCTGATCACCCTGATGGCACATATCGGCAGCTTTGTGCCGGCAGATAAGGCGATTCTGGGGCCTGTTGACAGGATCTTCACCCGTATCGGCGCCTCGGACGATCTGGCCTCGGGCCGCTCCACCTTTATGGTGGAAATGACAGAAACGGCCAATATTCTCCACAATGCGACCGCAGAGAGCCTGGTGCTGATGGATGAGATTGGCCGCGGCACCTCCACCTATGACGGCTTGTCACTGGCCTGGTCGGCGGCAGAGTATCTGGCCCAGCGACTGGGCGCCATGACACTGTTTGCCACCCATTACTTCGAGCTGACTCAGTTAGCAGAATTGATGCCCCAGGTTGCCAATGTACATCTGGATGCCATGGAGCATGGCGACAGCATAGTCTTTATGCACGCAGTGCAAGAAGGAGCCGCCAGCAAGAGCTATGGTTTGCAGGTTGCTTCACTGGCCGGTGTTCCGGCCTCGGTGATCAAGGCCGCCAAATTGAAACTGCAACAACTTGAAAGTCGCGATCACGGTCAGGCACCCCATGTTCAGGCACAGGCCACACTGCAACTGGAAACACCGCCATCTGAGCTTGAACTTCTGCTTGGCAGACTGAATCCGGATGAACTCAGCCCGAGAGAGGCGCTGGACTTAATCTATAAACTCAAGGCGTTGGCAAACTAAACCTTTGAATTTCAGTTTTCAGCTCAACTTGAAACAACGATTTCACCGAGCAAATGTGCCTGTTGCGCGGTTGATATGAAGGCTGCTTCGTAAAATAGAAAATCCGATGACACTGGTCATCGGATTTTCAGCTTTTCCATAAGATCCTGGTTTAAATGCTCAACACTGAGCCCAGATTCTCCTTCAATGCATCATGGCCTGACTTAGAACTTGTGCTCCAGACCAACACCTATGTACTTGTCATCATCATCCACATTTTCCATGGAGCGATTGGTGTAGAAGGCAAACAGCTTGGTTGGCTTACCCAGCTTGTAGTCAGCACCGATAGACCAGGAATCACCCTTATCTTCCATATCCTGCCACTGACCTTTCAGAGTCACTGCATCAATCTTGTACGCCGCGCTCAACAGGTAACCGTTCTTGCTGTCACCATCGACGGACTTCTCTTCCTGCTGGAACATACCACCCAGAACGAAGTTGGCCAGCTTGGCCTGTACTGTGGCGCGCAGGACATCGTAGCCCTTAACTTCTGAGTCATAAGCAACAGAGGCGAATACTGCGCTCTTTTTCAGATCCTTGTCACCGTACATGGCAGCAATAGAGAACCCATCTTCACCACCCTGTGACTTGGCAGCTTCAGCAGCATAAGTGGCACCAACTTTGAAACCACCGAATGAAGGTGACAGGTAAGTTACAGTTTGCTCAATACGGTTTTCACCCTTGAACAGGCTCTTGAGGTCGCCTGACAGGTCGTTGAACTGGTCAACTTTACCTTGAGCGACTTTCAACATGGTGTCATTACGACCCACAGAGACAGCACCGAAGTTACCTTTCAAACCAACAAACTGATTACGAGCCAAGAAGTTATCTTTGGCATCATTACCTGTATCTACCTCATATTCCACTGTGTAGAATGCAGCCAGATCGTTACCCAGATCGAATTCGCCTTTCACGCCAAAACGAGAGGCATTGCTTTGAACCGCAGTTTCAGAATCGTCAGCAGCAGCTTCGTCATTTGACTGAACAGTAACATTCAACTTGCCGTAAACGGTCAGCGGCTCGGCAGCGTGGGCAGAGGCCAGAGAGACTGAAGCTATGGCTGAAGCGAGTAGTGTTTTGCAAAATGCATTCATCATTAATTCCTTTCGACGTTCTCTTCGTCTTGGTTGTTGGTTTGGAACGAGCGAAAGTGTGCAACGAGTCTGTTGCAGTTTTATTTCATCTTTTAACCTGCCAGATTCATTATGCCTTTAGAATCTCCTTAAAAAAGGCAAAAGCCCTTAACCACGCGGGCTAGCGACAAGCAATACACCATATGACATTTTGGTTAAATCTTTCCCGGGTTGAAAAATCTGTGCTAACGGGGCGGGTTTACCTTGAGGATTTCATGCCTTACACTGCGGCTTTATTTTTCAAAGAGCGCCTGTCATGTGGTTTAAAAATCTCACCGTATATCGTTTCAACAAACCATTTTCTACCGATATAGAGGCACTGGAGACTGCCCTTGAGGGTTTCACCTTTTCTCCCTGCTCCAGTCAGGACATCAGCAAGTTCGGTTTTTCCAAGGCTTTGGGCAAACTGGGGCACACCCTGGTTCACAGCACCAATAACCGTCACCTCATCTGTGCCACCAAAGAGGAGAAGTTGCTGCCTTCTCAGGTCATCAAGGAAGCGCTGGAAGAAAAGGTGTCGCTGCTGGAAGAGGAAGAAAACCGCAAGCTGACCAAGAAAGAGAAAGATGCGCTCAAGGATGAAATCACCACCACACTGTTACCAAGAGCCTTCTCCCGTCGCAGCCAAATCAAGGCGCTGTTGCTGCTGGATGAGCAACTGATCCTGGTAGATAGCTCCAGCGCCGCCAAAGCCGAAGAACTGCTGGCCTTGCTGCGTAAGGCACTCGGCAGCCTGCCTGTGGTGCCAATGAGCACCAAGACACCGATTGAAGTGCAAATGACCGAATGGCTCAAGCAAGGCAATGCCCCAGCCCCCTTCACCATTCAGGATGAAGCTGAGCTCAAGTCTGCCGCCGATGATGGCGCAACCGTGCGCTTCAAGCAGCAGGATCTCGGCGAAGAGGAAGTACTAGCTCACCTGGAAACCGGCAAGCAGGTGCATAAACTGGCACTGCACTTCGGTCAGTCCATCGCCTTTGTGCTGCAATCCGATGCCGGACTGCGTCGCCTCAAGTTCTCGGAAGAGTTCCGCGCCGCCACCGATGATGTTGCCGGTGAGGATCCGCTGGCCAAACTGGACGCTGACTTTGAGCTGATGAGCAGCGAACTGGTTGCGCTGATGCTGGCTCTGGTCGATGCCCTGGGCGGCGTTGAAGATAGCCTGTAATCCCTATCTCCAAGTAGAAAAGACGCCTGATGGCGTAATGCCGTTCACTTAGTGTGAACGGCATTAGAGTCTACCTCAGCTTTGGTCAGCAAGCTCCAAGGCTGAAGTCCCCTGCGCTGATATAAAATAGACGCCATAAAAAACGCCGGCACACCTGAAGATGCGCCGGCGTTTTCTGGACAATCAGATTCAGGACTTATCAGACTCAGGACTTATAGTTACCCTGAGCGTCAAACGGCCAGTCTATACCGAGCCAAGCCTTGAAGAAGGCTTTCTGGGCGCGGCTGACGCTTTCCTTGGGCTTAATTTGCAGCTTGCCGGATTGCTCTGAAGCCAGAGTCACACGCCGCTCTATGAGCTTATCGTCGTGGAACAGGGTCACAGTCAACTCATCACCTGCGTCAAAGTCGGCCAAACGTTTGCCATAACCTTCGGCGCTGACTTTCAAGCCATTGATAGCCAGCAACTGATCGCCGGCGACTATGCCCGCCTGCCAAGCCGGACCACCACGCTCAACACTTTGCAACACCAAAGAGCCTGAGGTGAGGGTCATACCGGCAAAGGCCTGCTCCTTACTGTCTTTGCCATAGGCGGTCTTAAGCCCTGCCTGACTCAGCAGTTTGTCAAAGTCCAGCACCAAGGGGGCATTGACATGGCTCTGCCACCAAGGCTCATAGTCCTTGCCGGATAAGTTTTTCAAAATACGTTTCACATCCGTGACATTGTACCCCTTGGGGACCTTATGCTCACGATAGAGACTTCGGTGCACATCCCGGTAGGACACCTCTTTATCTGTGTCCTGCAGCAGTGAGAAGTCCAGTGCCAACGAAGTCAGATAACCTTCTGAGTAGATGTTCACACTGTGGTTGATGGCGTAATCGCCGCCTGTGCTGACCCATTGACCGGCGCTGGCTTCGGCCACCGACTGAATTTCCCGCCCCGGCTTATGCTGATTGGCATTGACCCGCTTGGCCAGGTCTTCCATAAACTCTTTAGGCGTCATGATCCCGGCACGCAGCAACAACTGGTTTTGAAAATAGCTGGTAGAACCTTCCGCCATCCACAACAGCTCTGTCATATTCTCCTGTTGGTAGTCGTAGGGCACCAGTCCCTCCGGGCGATAGGCCTTGACGTTCCAGGTATGAATAAATTCATGGGAAGCCGTGCTGATGAAACGCAAATAGTCCTGGCGCTCACGGAAGTTGAATCTGGGCAGCTGGATAATGGTTGAGTTCAAATGTTCGGTGGCGCCGCGGGCTCCCGAGGTGGCGTGCACCATATAAACATAGCGCTCGAAGGGATAGTCGTCCCAAATGGCCGCTGCCGTAGCGGACAACTTACCCAGATCGGCCTCTATCTGCGCCAGGTCATAGTTGCCCTCGCCCCAAACCACCAGCTCATACTGTTTGCCGTCGGCCTTGAAGGCGCGATGTTGGCTAAGCCCGGTTTCAATCGGCGAGTCGACCAACACATCATAGTTGGCAGCCACAAACGAATGAGGCTTATCACCCGCGGCCATCCCCGAGTAACTGCGCCAATCGCTCGGCACATCCAGTGTTACCTTGACAGGCTCCTGACGAAAATCAGGGCTGTACATGAATACGCCGCTGGCATCCAGAAACGCATGACTGGCATCAATATGCCTGACTCTTTGCCCCAACTCATTGGCGTAGAGCTGATAGCTAACTGTGACCGCAGTCGGCTTGGATAAAGCCACAGTCCACTCACCGCTGGCACTGCGTTTCCAAGGCAGGCTATTGCCCTGCTCGTCCGAGGCATGAAAACGACGAACCCCGTCCGCCAGCGGCAATACCTGATACTTGCCGGTACGCCAAACCGGCAGATTAACCTTGAGCTGTTGCCCGGAATGTTGCGGAAAAGTAACATCAACCTGAGCCAAATGATGTTCGGGACTTTTCAGATTTATCTGATAATCAATGTCAGCCAAAGCTGAAGATGTCCAGCCCAGTATTGTCAGTAGGGAAGAGTAAGATATGATTGACAAAACAGCGGATTTCACTCGTAATTCCTTCTTATGTCATTGTTGTTATAAAATCGGCCGAGTATAACAATTCGGGGAGTTCACCTCACCCGTTGCTAATAAAAGCTAACAATTAAGTCCCCAAAGAAAGGGACAAAGGCAAATATATGTACTTTTTCAGGGTTATCTTCATCGCATCCATGCTGCTTGTGGGTCTGGCGCACGCCGATGAATTGGATGATATAGAGATAAATTTCAGAGAGCAGCCCAGGCAACTCCATAGCACTGTGGTCAGTTCAATACCAAAATCACTGCAATATCTTTCTCTTGAAGAGTTTCAGACCAGCGCATCTGAATTGGGCTATACATCGGGACAATTGATAAACCAGCTTATCCTGTTGGCGCGACTGGATCTGGATGCTCAAGTGCTGGTTCCGGGCCGGCTGGAACAGGCTCTGGAAATCATTGAACTATTAAAGATAATTGCCCGCAGCGACTATGAAAAAGCCGCTCTCTATAACTTGGAAGGTCGTTATCTTGGTCGGGTTGATCAACAGTATCAACAAACTGTCGCACTCAACCAACAGGCGCTCGAGCAGTTGGGCGAAGCAGAAGACAAACGTAGTCAATTACTCAGGTATGTCATCTATGAAGATCTGGGTACAGTGAACCTGATAGCCAAACAACCTATCCCCTCTCTGAACGCCTACAACCAGCTCAGAGATACCGCCTACCAACTAAGAAATGATTACCTGATAGCCAATGCCGAGGCGGCGTTGGGCAAATACTATAATGTGAACGATCAGCAGACCAAGTCGCTGCAGCACTACACCGAAGCTTTCCGCTTGGCCAGCCGTTATAACCATCCCAATCAGAAGGCGCTACTACAGCTGAACCTGGCCAAGCTCTATCGGGATATGGAGCAGTGGGACGAGGCTCTGGAGTTTGCTCATGGAGCAGCCGATGCCTATACGGCTATGGGTTCAGGCTCTTTTCTATCCCATACCATGACGGTTATCGCCATGGTATATGCCAACACAGGCGAGTGGAATAAAGCAATAGACTACTACCTCAATGCCCAGCAGCTTGATGCCGAGCTAAAAAACTTTATCGCCCAGGGGTTAAACTTCCACAACCTGGGAGAAGCTTACTTCAATTTGAACGACCATCAGGTCGCCCTCGATTACCTGTTTCAGGCCAACGCAATATTCAAAGACAGAAAAAGCAATCATTACCTTGTTTACAATGAGATGCTGATAGCTGAAGTAGCGCGCGCCATAGAGGATTGGCCTTTAACTATGCAGCACGCCACAGAAGCACTGCGACTGGCTAAATTATTGGCGTTACCACAAGAGCAGATTGAAGCTCTGGGTCATCAAACCTATGCTTACAAGGCGCTGGGACAATATCAACAGGCTTTGCTCTCTCAGGAGCAAAGCCTCCAACTACAACAACAGCTGCTGGAACAAGAACGGAATGCCAACTCGGATGTCAGCTCCTCTGCTGTCACAGAGCAAAAATTGAAGTTGGAAGTAAGTCAACTCAGGCAGGAAAAGCTACAACAACAAGATTCATTGCATACCCGTAATATCTTGCTGGTGGTCAGCTTGGGGTGCAGTCTACTGTTGCTGGCACTGACGATGCAGCAATATAAATTGCGTAAACGTATGGCAAAAACCAACCAGGCCCTGAAAACGAAAATGCAGCTGGAACCCATAACTGGCCTGCCCGGTTATCGCGCTCTGCTTGGCAATATTTCGAGTAAAACCAAGGGACTGGCGCTACTATCTCTTGAGAATGAGCTCAACAGCGACCTCACCTTGGGCAACAGCCTGGCGGCGCCGAGACTCGCGCAACAGGCTGAGGAGATTACCGCTACCACAGGTGCCAAGGTATTCCTGCTCAGACCCGGCCTATTTGCCCTGACTCTTACCGAAGAAACCAGACCGGCACAGCTTTACCATCAACTTAGCGAATGGCAATTCCAGGGGCAAACCCCAAGACTGGCCCTGGGGTATATTCCGCTGCCACTATTGGCTAACCCGGATGTTAAATTGTCTCTTGAAACCCTGGTTGAAACCACTCAGATGGCCCTTGCCGGAGCCATCAGTTTGCAGAATAACCAAGGCAGCTATGTCGGTTTCAGTACTCTGGACTTCACCCCGGCTGCCATCTTCTCAGCCCCGCTCTATCTGCAACTGCAAAAGAGCATTATCCGCGGCCTGATAAGAGTAGAAACCAATGGTGAGAAAGATAAGATCCACTGGCCGGAGGTACTCCAACCGTCCAGAAGCGAACATGTGTCAATAATTTGATCTAAACGACAAAACTTTGTCTCAACAACTAGATGGCAGATTTGCACTCCGGCCGGATTGCGATACCATTTAGAAGTGTCTGGAACCGGCGTCATAAGAAATCAAGCTTCTGATGACCCGACGATTGATTCGATCGCGCATCGAAGGAAAATAACAGGAATGAAGGACTCAAACGCAACGGTGTCGCAACTGGGTGTACTGAAACAGAAATTACACTCTACCAAAGCCGCGTTGGATGAAATGAATGAAGACAGAAATGCCAAACTGCAGGCGTTACTGCAGTTTATTGGTCATCTCAGTCTGGCCTGTAAGGGACAAAGTCTGGAGCTGGATAATAAACTGGCCAAGCTTAGACATAACCTGGGAACCTATGAGCGTATTGATGATGTCCTGCTGGATCTGGTCGATGTCGAACGTCTACTCAAGGGACAGTACCATCATGTGATGGGTCAACTCGAAGAAGGCCGCTCCAGTCTGAGCAAATTCAGCCGTCAATTGCAACGAGTCGACTCCATGCCCGAACGCCTCAAGAAAGAGGTCAGCTATTTCAAGCAGGAGCTGGGCAAACCTTTTCATACCGTCTGGGACTATATTCCAAAGGTCGAGCAACTGGTGGGCTTTTATGAGCAACTGCTCGAAAGCCAATTTGAATCTGAATCTCCCATTGCTATCTTGCCTAAACACAGGCAGCTTGGCCATGAATTGGCGCAGATGATATCCAATATAGAGTTTCGCAAAGATCAGCGTGATCAGGTTTTGGTGATCAAAGAGCTGTTGGCCTCGAGCGAGATAGATGTCGAGGCTCTGCTGGAAGCCTATCAAACGATACTCTCACTGCTGCTGGACAACATTGCCCGCGAAAAAACCGCCTCGCAGGAGTTTCTGTTTGCCCTCAACGATGCCCTGAGTGCCGTACGGGAAGTGGTCAGCGATTCTTACAATCAGTCCCAGCGCAGCCATCAGCTCAAGAACCAACTGAATCGCGAGCTCAACGCCCAGGTAGACAATGTTGGCGCATCACTGGTAGATATTGATGACATCACCGAGCTAAAACAACAGATCAGCGAACAACTGGCCACCATTCGTGCCAGCCTCGCCCGTAAAGAAGCGCTGGAGCAGAGAGAGCAAGCCTTGCTACGCAAGTCGATAGAGACTATGCGTAAAGAACTGAACGACCTCTCCAGCGAAGCCACCACCTATAAAGAAAGGCTGTTTGAACAGCAAAAGCTCAACATGCTCGATACCCTCACCCAACTGCCCAACCGTGCAGCCATGGAGGAGCGGATGGAGCAGGAATACCGCCACTTCCAGCGCAATAAACAGCCCCTGTGGCTGGCGGTAGCCGACATAGATCACTTCAAATCCATCAACGATAGCTTTGGTCATACCACAGGTGACAAAACACTGCAGGTTATCGCCATGGCGTTGAAGAACTCCCTGCGTGATACTGAGTTTGTTGCCCGTTACGGCGGTGAGGAGTTTGTTCTCATCATTCCGGATGTTTCCCCCAAGGATATAGAACAACTATTGAACAGGGTGCGCGAAAAAATTAAAAATATTCCTTTTAAATTTAAAAATCAGCGTATTACAGTTACAGTATCCATAGGGGCCGCGCAGATATTGGATGGCGAACACATCCAGGAAACCTTCGAACGTGCCGATGCGGCCCTCTACAAAGCCAAACATGAAAGCCGTGACAGAGTCATTATAGATTGACAGCAATGACTCCGGTTTCAGCTCAAGGAGTCGTCATGATAGTCAGGATCAGTCCCCGCGGCAGTATGGACCAACTGTCGCAACTGGAGGCAGACCGCCTCAAACAGAGTGCCAAGAGTGACCTTTACCAACTCTACCGCAACTGCTCTTTAGCCGTTTTGGCCTCGGGGCAGCAGACTGATAATGCCAAAGAACTGTTTGAACAATTTCAGGACTTTGAAATCAATGTGCTGCGCAGGGAGCGTGGTATCAAGTTGGAGCTGGTCAACCCGCCGGCCAGTGCCTTTGTCGATGAGCAGATAATAGTCGGCATTCAGGAACACCTGTTTGCCGTGCTCAGGGACATCATCTATGTCAGCAACAAATACGATGGTCTGAAACACATCAACCTCACCAATGCCAGCCACATCACCAACGTGGTGTTCGACATTCTGAGAAACGCCAGAGCCATTACCCCGATGCAGGATCCCAATGTGGTGGTCTGCTGGGGCGGCCACTCAATAAACGATACCGAATACAAATACACCAAAGAGGTAGGCTACCAGTTGGGGCTGAGAATGCTGGATATCTGTACCGGCTGTGGCCCAGGTGCCATGAAGGGGCCAATGAAGGGCGCCGCAATCGGCCACGCCAAGCAGCGTATTCATAACGCCCGTTACATAGGCCTGACCGAGCCGAGCATTATCGCCGCCGAGCCGCCCAACCAGATAGTCAATGAACTGGTGATTCTGCCGGATATTGAAAAACGTCTGGAGGCCTTTGTTCGTCTGGGGCACGGCATAGTCATTTTCCCCGGCGGTGCCGGCACCGCAGAAGAACTACTCTACCTGCTTGGTATTTTGCTCAACCGCGAAAATGCCGATATTCCCTTCCCGCTGGTACTCTCCGGCCCCAGAGAAAGCGAAGCCTACTTCCGCGAAATCGATGCCTTTATCGGCGCGACGCTGGGCGAGCAGGCGCAGCAGAAATACCAAATCATCATAGACGACGCCCCCCAGGTCGCGCGTATCATGCGTGCCGGGATGGAAGAGGTTAAACGTCACCGCAAGCAAACCGGTGATGCCTACCAATACCAATGGAGCCTCAAGATAGAGCCGGAATTCCAGTTGCCCTTTGTACCCACCCATGAAGTGATGGAAAACCTCAACCTGCACTTCCAGAGCAACAAGGCTGAGCTGGCGGCCAACTTACGCAAGGCGTTTTCCGGCATAGTGGCGGGCAACGTCAAAGCCGAAACCATGAAAAACATCGAGCATCATGGTCCATTCAAGCTCAAGGGCGACCCCGAGCTGATGGCCTTGATGGATAAATTACTGGGCGCCTTTGTCAGCCAGCAAAGAATGAAGTTACCTGGCACCGCCTATGTGCCCTGTTATCAAATAATGAAATGAACCGACTGCTGATTATCGATGGCATGAATCTGGTGCGCCGCCTGCATGCGGCGCAGCCGGATGAAGCCGACATGCAAGGGCTGACCGAGCGCAGCCGCAATGCCTGCCAGAAGCTTATTCGCCAGCACAGTCCCACCCACGTGGCCATAGTCTGGGACGGCGATGAAGAATCCTGGCGCAAACGCCTGTATCCGGATTACAAAAAAGGCCGCAAACCTATGCCCCAAGCCTTGGCCGATGGCCTGCCGGCACTGAAACAGGCACTGGCCGAAGCGGGCATCGGCTCCATCAATGCGCTATCGGAAGCCGATGATGTTATCGCCACCTTGGCCAGCAAGTTGTGCCTGCGCGGTGGTGAAGCGATTATTGTCTCTACCGACAAGGGCTTTTGCCAGCTGAGGTTACCGCGTTTACTGCTGTGGGATCATTTCAATGGCGCTGCCATGGATATTGCCGCACTGGAGCAGAAACTCGGTATAGAGCAGAGCCAGTTGCTGGACTTTATGGCCCTCAGCGGCGACAGCGGTAATAAGATCCCCGGCATTCAGGGAATAGGTCCCAAGACGGCCGGTGAACTGCTCAGAAGCTTTCGCACTCTGGCCAATGTCTACAATGCGCTCGATACTCTGGGAGCCAAACAAGCCAAGAAATTAACCGAGGGCAAGGAGATGGCGCGCCTCAGCTATCGCTTGGCAAAACTACGCACCGATCTCGAACTTAATATTCGCTTGAACCAGTATAGAGTCAAAGAAAGCTAAGACTCTCAACGCTCAACTTAAGCAATAAAATGGAAAAACCGTATGAAAGGTAAAGCCCCTGTGATTATCGGCAGCATCTTTGTCGCCTATCTGCTCTTTGTTGCCGTGGTCATCCTCTTCTATGAACCTAAACCCGAAGAGATGAGCTGGGAAGACAGGCAAGCCTATAACCTGTCCAAGGTCACTGAATTACAACTGGGGCAGACACTGGAACAAACCATTGAAACCCTGGGCAAAGCCGATTTCAGCGAAGCGATGCAAACCCATGGTCAGTCGTTGCAAGTGCTCTTCTACCGCACCCAGCATGTCAAATCAGACGGCAAGACCACCAAAGACGAATGCACCCCACTATTGTTTAAAGATGGCCGACTCCAGGCCTGGGGCGAGGACACTTATCAGCAATATCTGCAGCAACATATACAGCCCCTGCAGACCAACCCCAAACAGACACAGAAATAGCGAACCGGGCTCAAATATCGGCTTGAGTGCAAACGATCTAAACGCCTAAACCCTTGGCAGCCTTATTGGCTGCTAATTATTTTTAACAATCCTCTTCCAACGGATATGCTGCATTCCCGGCCAAACGGTTTAATGACATATACAAATATGAATGACTAGCTGATTTTCCACCGCCGCTAATTCTATCTGGAACGGAACTGGCTGATAAAAGCCCCCCCAACGCTCAGCGGAATTGGGGCCAGATCTGGTGGTGGATTTTGCCCAGTGCCCTCGCCTGTTCTTTGCTAAACCTTGCGCCGACATCCTCTCTTCAATAGAGCCTTTCGGGGTTGAGCGTATTAAAAACCCTACAAGCCAGGTGAAAATCTGTATGCCGAGATAGACATAGGTACAAGAGACGAACTGGATAGCATTGCTGAAGTGCTCTATGCCTATTTTCAATCTAAAGAAGACACCCACAAACAAAACATATTACAAACACACTGTTTACACTAATACTGTCGCGAGTATCTTATACCACTCAATACAGAGTGAACTGTCTTGCTCTTGAGTAAACCCAGATTGAGCAATAAAACGGAATAACAATATGAAAAATAAGGCACCTCTCGTTATCGGCAGCATCTTTCTCGCCTACCTGGCCTTTGTTGCCGTGGTCATTATCTTCTACGAGCCAAAGCCGGAAGACATGAGCTGGGAAGACAGGCAAACCTATAACCAGTCTATGATCTCCGCCCTGCAACTGGGGCAAACACAGGCAGAAGTCACCCAAACCCTGGGCAAAGCCGACTTCAGCGAAGCCAAGCAAACCTATGGTCATTCACTGCAGGTCCTCTTCTACCGCACCCATCACAGTAAATCAGACGGTAAGACCACCAAAGATGAATGCACCCCACTGCTATTCGAAAATGGTCAACTGCTGGCCTGGGGCGAAGACACTTACCAGCAATATCTGCAGCAACATTCGCCGCAGCAAGTGCTACCCAAGGCCCCAGCTCAACCCGAATAACGGCAGCTATGACAGGCTGACACAGAATATTGAACACCCTCCTTCCCTCTCACGAAAAACAACACTTTACATCCAGAACCGACTGAAGAATCCCCTCCACATCGCCAGCCCCTACCCTATAAAAAAAGGCGACCAATTAGGCCGCCTCTGTGAGTTATTTTGCCAGCAAGAAAGTTCAGTCTTCCGCCTTGGGCTCGCGATAGGCTTCGCCCTTTTCAAGCCACTCGGGGGCCTTGGCACCCTTGAGGTAATGATCGAACCAGTCTTTCATCCGCACACTGTAATCCAGCTTGTTGGGATACTTCTTCAAATGGTGCGGCTCGTCCTGATACTGCAGCAAGACCACATCTTTTCCGGCGCGGCGCATTGCCAGGTACAGTTCAACCCCTTGCTCCCAAGGCACGGCATCGTCTTTGTCACCGAACATAATCATCATCGGCGTTTGAATGCGGTCGACATAAAACACAGGGGAGTTTTCTATGTATTTCTGCGGCGCGCGCATCAGGCTTTCACCGATACGGCTCTGGCCGGTTTCATACTGGAACTGGCGGGCAAGGCCGGTGCCGTGACGTATGCCGCTGTAGGCACTGGTCATATTGCTTACCGGGGCACCACTGACTGCGGCCTTGAAGATATTGGTCTGGGTCACGGCAAAAGCTGTCTGGTAACCGCCCCAGGAGTGGCCCTGAATACCCACTGCATCCGGATCGGCAATCCCCATGTCGATAAGCTTCTGTACTCCGGCGGTCAACGCCTTAACAGAACTGATACCGGGATAGCCGACTTCAAAGCGAATATCCGGCAGGAAGATGACGTAATCATCGGCGGCATACCAGGCAAAGTTGGGCCTGTGATTGATTTTCATGTCCGGAAAGGCGTGCAAGCGATCGCTCATAAAGCGGTAGAAATACACCAATACAGGATAACGCTTGCCACTTTGATAGTTGGCAGGCTTGATTAGCACGCCGTCCATTTCACGGCCATCACCGTCGCGCCAGTGCACCAGCTCTGACTTGCCCCAGGGCAGTTTGCGGCGCTGGGCATCGAAATCGGTTTGTTTGACCGCCTTGGCCGGTTCAAGCAAAGCCGAGCTGTAGAGATCCGGATAGCTGTCATAACGCTCCTGACTGAACAGCAAGGTATCACCCTTGTCGGCCCTGGCCAGCACAGACAGCTTGTTGTCGTTGGCAAGCAGCGGCGTCAGCTGAGCCCGGCCGATAACCGCACGGTAAAAACCGTCGGCCTTGGTCTTGTGGCTATAGCCCTGCAGCAACACAGCCTGGTTGCGCGCCACAGTGGCCGGATAAGCCTTGTCTGGCTGGGCCAGAGCTTCGATACGCAAACTTAACTGCTGCTTGCGGCCCTCGCCGCCTGTCAGCATAAAGCCGTCGTGGGAGCGGGTATCAAATTGCCAGATATCGTATTTGTCGTACACCAGCAGGCCTGAGTCATCCTCGAGCCAAGGGCCGAAGCCATAGCCGGGCGCCGCAGATGGATAATCATGATCTTCGTCGGCGAAGCTGACCTTGAGCTTGCTGCTGAGGTTATGCTTGCGACCGCTGGCCACATCATAGAGATAGATGCCGCCCTGCTGATAAAAGGCCAGGTATTTACCTGCCGGTGACAGGGTTGGCGCACTGTTGCTTGGCTGTTGGGTCAATACCCGGGTCTTGTGACCTGTATTGATATCCACCAGATAAAAATCCCGGTAGAAACCGGCCCAGGTGATCATCTTGCGATAGGGAATATCCGAGCTCCCCAGCAGCACCCGCTTGTGTTCGCTCAGCTCAATGTCCGGCACCTTGCGGTCGGCCAGTTGCACCAGGTTGCGCGAGCCAAGATGCAGCACAGCCAGATAGGTGCGGCTCTGCTCTTTTTCATACTGTTTGACTTCATTGGGCTTGATCAGCGGATCATCCCCGTGCCAGAGGCGTAGATCCCGCTGGGCACTGACCAGCGCGGTGTCGTACAGGTCGCGGCTCTGCTCCACCTTAGGGATTTGCAGCTGCTTGCTTATCTCGGGCACCCGACCGAAGAACAGCCGCTCACCGTCGGCCGAAAAGCTCAGCTTGGCATGGCGATTAATGAGCCAACCCTTGCTGTCACCTTTGCTCGGCAATATCTGGCTCAGTTTACCCGACTCTCTGTCGTAGAGAGACAAGGCATAGGGGCGCTCATTCGCATCCAGCGCCGCATCACCTCGGGTATAGGCAAGATAGCGGCCATCACGGCTCAGTGCCAGGGCGCCAAACTGCTTGTCGGCTTGGCTGCTGACCGATTTGAGTTCAAAGCTGCGGGTATCGAGCACAGAGATGCTGTGGCTATTACTGGCACTGTCGTTTTGCGCCAGTGCCAGCACGCTGCCGTTATAAGCCAGTTGCCAGGCGGTCACATGCTCGAAACGCTGTGACTTACCGCTTGCCAGCGACAACAGCTCGAAACGGCTACCGGCATCCAGTTTCGGCGTTTTGGCTACTGGAGCCTCAGAGGCGGATGCTTGAGTGGTTGCTTGAGTGGCTGCTTGGGCTGAAGCCTCTTTGGCATCAATGCCGTTTGCCTCTGCGCTCTCTTTGCTTTCTTCATCGGCTTCATACCAGATAGCCAGCAAAGTGCCGTCTTCGCTGAAGGCATAAGACTTGACCCGCTCAAAGCGGCGCTGCTCACCTGTGGTGTTATCCAGCAGCAACAAGCCTTTTTTCAGCTTCTTGCGCGCCTTGGGGGCAAGCTTTTCCGATTCGAGCAGCGAAGGCGCCAGAGTAAAGGCAGTGTAACGGCCATCGGCTGACAACTGCGGCTTGGAGCCGCCGGCGACATCATAAGCCTTGGTATTGGCCAGTGACTTGACCACACCACGGCTGTCGCCGCGATCCGGCGCGACACTGTAGGCCAGCACCTTGCCTTGTGGGTCTAGAACCTGATCGGTAATCGACTCAAACTGCATTATATCCTTGAGGGTCAGTGAGGGGCTGCTCTGGGCACTGACAGCGGTCGCGAAACCGGCTGACAGAAACAGCAGCGAGGCTAAGGGCGTTAACTTCAAGATCGTCCTCTTCTTCATTGTTGTTAGACTAAAGTAGACTTTATTATTTTATTGGCGTTCCATCATGGTCAGGCACCTGCTCTTTAGCAAGCTAACCCACACAAAAAAGCGTGATATTGCTCACTATTCCCTGTGAAAACGCGTTGAAAGTGTATAGAATAGCGGCGTTCTAAAGTACAAGATCCTCAGTCGAAAACCGTGTCGATGACATGGTCTGATAAATAGCAGTAACGACCAACCGTGGAAGGACCTCTCCATGTCAAAAAGAACTATTACCGTGATCCCTGGTGATGGGATCGGCCCCAGCATTATCGACTCAGCCCTTAAAATTCTCGATAAGGCGGGGTGCGACTTTGAATATGAATTTGCCGATGCCGGTCTGACTGCTCTGGAAAAACACGGTGAGCTCCTGCCTCAGCGCACGCTGGATCTCATCGAGAAGAACCGTATCACTCTCAAAGGCCCACTGACAACCCCTGTTGGCGAAGGCTTCACCTCTATCAACGTAACCCTGCGTAAGAAGTTCAGCCTGTACGCCAACGTGCGGCCTGTGCTTTCCTTCAAGGGCACCCAAGCCAGATATGAGAACATAGACATCATTACAGTGCGTGAAAACACTGAAGGTATGTACTCAGGCCTGGGACAAAAGCTGTCTGAAGACGGTGCCATTGCCGAAGCCACCAGCATCATTACCCGTCAGGGTGCCGAGCAGATTGCTACCTTCGCCTATGAACTGGCTCGCAAGGAAGGTCGCAAGAAGGTGACCATAGTCCACAAGGCCAACATCATGAAGTCAACTTCAGGCCTGTTCCTGAAAGTGGCCCGTGAAGTCAGCCAGCGTTATCCGGACATTACTACCGAAGAGATGATTGTTGACGCCACTTGTATGAAGCTGGTGATGAACCCGGAAAACTTCGACGTGATAGTGACCACCAACCTGTTCGGTGACATTTTGTCTGATCTCTGCGCCGGTCTGGTGGGTGGTCTGGGCATGGCCCCGGGCGCCAACATCGGCAGCAACGCCGCTATCTTTGAAGCGGTTCACGGCAGTGCCCCGGATATTGCCGGCAAAAACCTGGCGAACCCAACTTCAGTGATCCTGGCATCTATCCAGATGCTGGAATACTTGGGTATGTCAGATAAAGCCGCCGCCATCCGCGCCGCCGTTTCTGCGGTTATCGAAGAAGGCGACCGCACTACCCGCGATCTCGGTGGTACCCATGGCACCACAGACTTCACCCAAGCGGTACTGGATAGACTCTGATCTAATATCAACTCAGTAAGTTGCTAAAAAGGATGACCTTGGGTCATCCTTTTTTATGCCTGCGTTAGCAGGCAATGGGAAACATCCGTCGCCGGAGGCCCAATTAGCGACTTTTAGCTGGAAGCTATGATAGCCGCTGTGCCAGCGGGTTAAAGTCGTGGAGCAAGTGCATCCATGCACAACAGCCAGTTCGCCATCCCTGGCTCTCGCTCGTAAGCTCGTCGCTAGACGACACTCGCCGCCCCACACCCGACCAAGAGGGGATCAGCAGCAATCCCCTCTTGGATCTCCCTTGCCGCCCCACACGCTGTCGAAAGCCCCTCGGCCTAATGGCGCAAATAACTACCGCTTCAGACGCTCAGAATCACATCCATGTGACTCTGGCCCGGCTCAACATCCTGTTTCGCGCTCGTGAGCTCGTCGCTAAGCGACACTCGCCCCTGATTCGACTGGCGCTGCTTCGGCATCCAAATCCTTCCATGGATAAANGCCAGCTCGCCTTCCTTGGCTCGCGCTCATAAGCACACTCGCCACCGACGAGCATTCGCCCTCAGCCACGTTATTTGCGCCAACGGCTGTCGGCGACACCGAGGGGGTATTGGTGTAATTCTGTGAGAACTAACTTGTTTGAAGCTACCTATATGCCCACAGAAATACGCCCATATTCCAGGCACAGGCGAAACTGTGACCTTCCGAGCCAGGGATGGCGAGGCAGAGCTTACAGGGATGTACTCGCAGCGTGTCACAGGATCGCCTGTGTGAAAAGCGCACCGCAGGTGATTGACCGCGGCTTAACCACGTTATTTTCGCCAACGGTTGTCAGCGACACCGAGGGGGGAATTGGTGCAATTTTGTTAGCGCTGAGTAACTTGAAACATCTGAAATGTCTGCAGACATACACCTATTTCCAGGCACAGGCGGAACTGTGACCTTCCGAGCCAGGGATGGCGAGGCAGAGCTTACAGGGATGTACTCGCAGCGTGTCACAGGATCGCCTGTGCGAAAGGCGCACCGCAGGTGATTGGCTACACCGTGGCCCGAAGCTCGGCCAGTACTAATTTAGGAACTTTTAGCTGGAAACTATGATAGCCGCTGTGCCAGCGGCCTAACGTCGTGGAGCTTAGCCCCACACCCGAGGAAAGGGGGCTGTATCGACTCGCCCCCTTTCCAAACCCCT